>JBFLYA010000259.1 GCA_040757115.1 bacterium
GGATATGAAAGAGGATAAATTCAGAGACGAATGTGGCATTTTTGGCGTTTATGGTCATCCAAAGGCAGGCAGATTAACATATCTTGGTATATTTGCCTTACAACACCGTGGACAAGAAAGTGCCGGGATTGTTACTTCAAATGGGAAGGAATTAATTCCTCATCGTGGAATGGGGCTGGTGACAGAAGTATTTAACACCCCATCTCTCCGAGAATTACCTGGCAAAATAGCGATGGGGCATGTTAGATATTCTACGACTGGCGGTAGTCGAGCTGAAAATGCCCAACCACTGACGATATATTCTTCAAAAGGCCAATTAGCCATCGGACATAATGGTAACCTGGTTAATACTACACAGATACGCTCTAAATTAGGAAGAAAAGGGGCTACTTTTCAAACGACATCAGACTCAGAAGTTATTATCCAGCTTATCACCCATTCTAAAATGCCACAATTACATGATGCCATAAGAGATGCCCTGTCAAATGTTAAAGGGGCATACTCGCTGTTATTAATGACCTCAGATGAATTAATTGGAATTCGTGACCCCTATGGAGTTAGACCGTTATGTATTGGCAAACTGGGAAAGGCATATATCTTTGCTTCAGAAACCTGTGCCTTAGATTTAATTGGAGCGGAATATCTTCGTGATGTCGAACCTGGGGAAATGGTTGTTATCAATCGCAAAGGATTGAAATCTTTACAGGCTATTCCTTCCTCTCAATGTGACCTCTTTGCTGAAGAAAAACTCCTGCCTAAAAAAGAGGCACAATGTATCTTTGAATTTATCTATTTTGCTCGACCTGATAGTAAGGTCTTTGGTGAAAATGTCTATCTGATAAGAAAAGAATTAGGCAGACAATTAGCGAAAGAATATCCCATAGAAGCAGATGTAGTTATTCCCATTCCGGATTCAGGGGTATCGGCGGCATTGGGTTTTGCTGAAGAATCTAAAATTCCGTATCAATTAGGATTGATGCGTAATCACTATGTCGGCCGCACATTTATTGACCCAAAACAATCAATTCGAGAATTAGGTGTCCAGATAAAATTAAATCCAGTGCGTGAAGTGATAGGAGATAAAAGAGTGGTTGTGATTGATGATTCCATTGTTCGCGGAACTACCTGTCAGAAAATAATGAATCTGCTTCACAAGGCAGGTGTAAAAGAAATACATCTCCGCATAAGCTCCCCACCTATCAGATTCCCTTGTGTTTATGGAATTGACACCCCAACGACAAAGGAATTAATCGCCGCAAATTACTCCCTTGAAGAAATAAAAAGATTTATGAATGTAGATACCCTGGGGTATTTAAGTATTGAGGGACTTCTAAGACCTATTGAAGATTCTATTAAAACTTTTTGTCTGGCTTGTTTCAATGGAAAGTATCCGATTAAAGGAAAAGGTAAGCCTTTTTAATGCTACCTGATTTCCATTACACATAACCTCAACGGTGTCTTACAGATTAAAAGAAATGATGAGGATTGAGATAAATGATAAGGGAATAAAATTAAATATGCTCTGGTTAAAATCTACGATTGGTTGGGATGATGTCCTTGGGCTTACGACTGAATATGACCAACGATCAGGACGGTTTATAACCACCATTACCACATCCGAGGTTAATATTACGGATATTTATCGGCCTGTATTTGATTCAAACACAAAAGGATATTGTCAAATTTTACATCAAATCCTGAATAATTCGCCTAATGCCACGATAGATTTAACTACAGAAATCTTTGCCAATTTTCCTGACCCAGCCCTTAATGATGAAAAGGAGTATAGAGATAGATTAGGCTATAACCCGGCTGATGTTATCTCACGGTTGAATTTAGCCTATATTTATCTTCAGCAAGTTGAATTAAAAAAAGCCATAAAACAACTTAAGGAAGTCATCAGGCAACTTTCGACTAATTTTGAGGCATATTTTGTGCTTGGTTGCATCTTTTTAATTAAAAAATCCGAAAAAAAGGCAATAATCTTTTTTGAGCAAGCATTTCAGTATAACCCCAATCATCTGACGAACAAAAGATATTTATCACGGGCATATTTTTTGAATGGTAAAACAGCCAGAGCAATTACCTTACTTGAAAATAATATTAAAATAGACCCTTACCATTTTGAATCTTATATAGACCTTTGCGAAAATCTTGTTGCGACGAATAAATATGACCAGGCTCTGGCTAAATTGAAAGAGGTTGCAGAAGCAATAAATAATTATCGTCAAAGGGCGAAAGAGGAATTCCCCCCTGCTGAATTAGTTAGGTTAAAAAGAATTGAGAAGACCATTGAAGAAAAATCAGGTTATGTGGAAAGGATTAAAACAGATACATCTTTCCGGAGAAAAATAAAGGCAAAGAATATGTCCATAAAAATATTAACTATCCTGGCGATTATTGGGATGATAATTTCAATCCTGATGAAGATAATAGAGATATTCTTCCATTCACTTCCTTAATCTCAGCCTGATAGTTCCCACGAATTCAATCTTGAAGAGGCACTATTCTTCTGTATGCCTCAAGATATTTTTCAGAGGTCTTTTTTATTATGCTATCTGGAAGTGTTGGGGCAGGGGGATTTTTATCCCAGTTGATTTTTTCTAAGTAATCTCGGACAAATTGTTTATCAAAACTTACCTGAGCTCTACCTGAACAATAATCATCCATTGTCCAAAAACGGGATGAATCAGATGTCAAAAGTTCATCTATCAAAATAATTTTATCTTCACAAATTCCAAACTCAAATTTCGTATCAGCCAGGATTAGTCCTTTTGCCTCTAACTCGTTACTGGCTAATTCAAAAATCTTCAAACTTATCTCTTTTAAATATTTTGTCGTGTCAACTCCAACCATATCCTGGACATCCATCTCAGTTATATTAATATCATGTCCAAATGTTGCCTTTGTGGCTGGAGTAAAGATAGGTTCAGGTAATTTTGCGGATTCTGTAAGTCCTGTTGGCAGTTCAACTCCGCAGACAGATTGGGTTTGTTGATATTCCTTCCAGCCTGAACCACTTAAATATCCCCGCACGACACACTCTACTGGTAATGGTTTCGCCTTTTTGACTAACATTGACCTTCCGGATAATAAATGCTTATAGGGAAAGAATTCTCCTGAAAATTTTTCTACATCGCCGGTAATTAAATGATTGTTGATAACATCCTTTGTCCGATTAAACCAATATAAAGAGAGGGCAGTCAACACTTTACCTTTATGTGGGATACCATTTGGCAGAATGACATCAAAGGCTGAAATTCTATCCGTGGCGATGATTAGAAGTTTACCATCAAATTCATAAATATCCCTCACCTTACCCTTAGAATAAGATTTTAAGTCTTTTAAATCAGTTTCCAAAATTATCAGTTCTTCCATTTCTCATTCACCTCAATTCCCTTATTTTGGATTTTGTAACCGTTCACCGCAAGATGCCACAGAGACGCAGAGAAGAAAATTAAAATTTATGGACGATACGCTTTAGTCACAATCTAATCTAACTCCTTTGTATCTTACAGGTAATTCAACCTGCCTTTTAAAATGTAACCCTAATATTGATAACTCATAACATAAACATTCTTCATAGGCAGATTCCAACAAACCTGCTCCCAATGTTTTATGTATTTCAATGGCTGCACCAATAATCTTTTCTGTTATCTGATTTATTTCCATATCTTCTCTGTTCCTCTGCGTCTCTGCGGTAAAGGACCACCTGAACGGTTACAAATATCAAAAATCAAAAGTCTAAACTACACATTTACCCCTTCCGTTTAATTAATAATCCTTCCACAATCAACGAAAGCAAACCTTTTAATCGCGTCTTATCTTTAACTAAAATAAAAATGGTTAAGATTAAATAAAGGAAACTATAAATCAACCGTATTTCTTTTGAAGGGAGTAGTAATTGAGTAAAAAACAGGATGAATATAATCAACGCCTCTTTTACCGACAGATGGAGATTAACCAGAATTGAGACTGCAAAGGCAGACTGTGCCGCGGTAAGGAATATCTCTTCTCTTTGTCGGTCATCTATGCACATCAATTCTATCTTCCCACTGGAGATACAGAAAATAACCGGTATTAGTCCAACAAGGAGTGTCCATTGATTTACTTTGGAGGAGATTAAAGTTCCTAATCCCATGGTAGGTTGTGCTTTGAGGACAAACAAAGAAGCGGCAATAAGCTCAGGCGCCTCAGAGGCAAGTGGGGCTATCCATTGGACAAGGATAAACTCTTCTATCTTAAAGATTCTACCTGTAGTAATTAATCCCTCGGCAAAAGGTTTTGCGGAAATGAAAATAAGAAATCCCGCATATAAAAATAAGGAGATAACTGTTATTCGTCTTGTCGTCTGAGGAAGATTACCAATATTTTCTGGCACACCAATGAGTTCTGGTTCGATTATTTTTGCCCTGGCGGCTGAGGTGATATACAGGACAAACAGTAATACAAAAATTATCGCATCAAATATAGCTAAAGAGCCTTTAATAGGAATAATAAAAGAATACAAAGTCGCCATACACAGATATGATAACTCTATTTTATGTGATTCTTCCAATTCAATACCTGGAGCCTTTTTCGTTATCCAGTAAAGGATGACAACAAGAGACCAACCACATCCTATTAAGAGTCGATTGGCGCCGGTCATATTTGCGGTGGCATACGGAATATAAGATGGATTTTTCCCTCCCATCCATGTAAAATACATATCCACGGCGTATTCAGGCAAGACGGCGATTAAGGCTAAAAAGGCTAAGGCTAAAACCTGGGAGACATCTTTTTGAGCGGATTCAGATGCCCAGCAGAGTAAAAATGCCGCACAGACAATTCCTATGCCGGAAAGACACACGGTCAAAATCGAATAGACTTCCCAATCCCAGCCTGAAATTCTTAAGATTACCCAAATTATAGGCAGACAAATTGTGCCCCAGAGTATAAACCAATTTCTTTTCATACCTTCTCCTGAAAATAGTTAATTAGAGATTAGAGAATTAGTGAATTAGAACCTGCACTTTTGCTAATCTCTAATCTCTATGCTCAATTTTCCCCTGAAAATAGGAAGTAGAAAGTAGAGAGTAGAGAGTAGAAAGTAAAGAAAACATCACTCCTCACGCCTATCTCCTTACCTCCCATCTTCTATCTCCTACCTACTATTTTCATCGTCCTCGTATAATATATATTGTTGGTCATTTTGAATGCCACAATCCTAATTCCTTATTAAAGCCCCCAAGATTGGGGGGTGGGGGTTGAAAATAAAATTAAAAAATTAATTATTA
>JBFLYA010000260.1 GCA_040757115.1 bacterium
GGAAAACAACAAATTTCCATAAATTTCTATTAGTTTCTATTAATTTCAATTTTTTTAATAATATCTCCCTATCTCCTTAATCTCCACATCTCCTTTTGTTACACCACCTGAACGCTTACAAAAAAAGATATTTTCCTCTCTGTTTCTCTGCGTCTCTGCGGTAAAGGATTACCTGAACGGTTACGAAACTTTTTACTTGACAATAAAATAAGATTTATAGTAATATATATTCAGAAGGAGTAAAGAGCAAATTTCTAACGAATGCAAAGGAGGTAAAGATTAATGAAAGGGTTTTTAGAAAAGATATTCAATCTTCGGGAGAATAATACGACGGTGAGAAAGGAAATCATTGCGGGGTTAACCACATTTATGACAATGTCCTACATTATATTCGTTAACCCCATAATTTTGAGTGCAGGTCCTCTTGAAGGAGTAGGACCGGGTCTTGCACCTACCATTGCGGCAACATGCCTGGCGGCAAGTATTCTTTGCATTACAATGGGACTTTACACCAACTATCCCTTTGCCCTTGCCTCAGGAATGGGACTGAATGCGATTGTTGCCTTCCAACTTATATTGGGGATGAAACTTTCCTGGCAAGCCGCTATGGGTGTCATATTCATAGAAGGTGTGGTTATCACCATACTCGTGCTTACCGGATTAAGGGAGGCAATTATGAACGCCATACCAATGTCTTTGAAAAGAGCAATCGGTGTAGGTATTGGACTCTTTATTCTCTTTATTGGGATGTATGAAGCGGGACTGGTGAAACAAGGAACAGGCATACCAGTTACTTTAGGCGAATTAAACACCCCATCTGTCTTTGTTGCCATAATAGGCATTTTTATTACAGCCTACCTGATGGCAAACCGGGTTCTCGGTTCACTTCTCCTGGGTATCATCCTGACGACAATACTTGCTATCATCGTCAATTATACATCAGGACTGACTGTATTCAAGAACGCCGCTGTCATACCTATATCGCTCATAAGCCTACCGGACTTTTCTACTTTTGGAGCAGGCATAAACTTCGAGGTATTTTCAAAAGTAGGATTCCTTACAGCCATACTCACTATATTCTCAATTATGATGTCAGATTTCTTCGACACGATGGGGACAGTCATTGGTGTTGGGGAAGGAGGTGGCTTTCTTAAAGATGGCAAGCTTCCACGCCTCAATCGGGTATTACTTGTTGATTCTCTTGGTGCTACCTTCGGCGGATTAGCATCGGCAAGTTCTGTAACTACATACATAGAATCAGCCGCAGGTGTAGCCGAAGGTGGAAGAACAGGCTTGACATCCGTAATAGTTGGCATATTGTTTCTTCTTGGGCTCTTTTTATCACCACTAATCAGTATCATACCTGTTCAGGCAACCGCGCCTGCCTTGATACTTGTAGGATTCTATATGTGCAGTATTATCCTGCAAATTCCCTTTGCTGACTTTGAGGAAGGCTTTCCAGCGCTTATGATACTCGTGACAATGCCTTTCACCTACAGCATAACAAATGGTATTGGCATAGGCTTCATTGTCTATACCTTCATAAAGATTGTAAGAGGAAAATTCCGTGAAGTGCACTGGATGATGTATTTAGCATCCATAGCCTTCCTCATATACTTTACCACACCCCTTATTATGAGTCTTCTTCGTTAATTTGGCAAAAAGAGGAAAGTGGAAAAAGAATGCTAATGGACTTTGCTCATCCGCAGACTGTCAAAATCTCATTTTTGTTAAAAAAATCTACAAATTTTTTTAACAGATTAACTACTGATATCTCAAAGGGTTAACGCTATTCTGGTTAGCCTACTTGCCGATTGCAGGTTTATTTTTTATTTTTTTAGTTTGCTTTTTTTACAATGTGTGATATAATAAATATTGTACTATTAAATCCCCTCTAAAACTTATTCACACCTGTGGATAACTATGTGTGTAACTTTTAAAGGATTTGTGTGGATATAAAAAATTAAGTCCTTGCTTTTCAATTAACTAACTCACTTGTGGACAACCTGTGGATAAAAAATGAGGGAGGCTAACGAAATTTATTCACACCTGTGGATAACTATGTGTGTAACTTTTAAAGGATTTGTGTGGATATAAAAAATTAAGTCCTTGCTTTTCAATTAACTAACTCACTTGTGGATAACCTGTGGATAAAAATAACCTCAAAAATCCAAAATCCGCAATCCAAAATTCGAAATAAAAAAGGGAGGGGGATTATAATGGAAAGTGAATTATTCTGGAATGATATTGTAACAGCCCTTAAAAAGAACTTAACAAAGGAAAGTTTTGAATTATGGATTAAACCTGTTTGTGTAAGTTCATTTAGTGATAATCTTTTAGAATTAGAGGTGCCAAATAAATTCTTTAAGGATAAATTAGATGATAATTATAAAAATATGATTGAGGTAGTCGCCAGTGAGACCGCTGGTAGGAAAATTGAGGTGAAATTTGTTGTTACTTCAAAATTTAAAGAGACTGAATTAAATAAAATACAACCTGTTTCAGAATATATTGAGCATTCTATATCTTCTATCCCGGAGCATGATTTTCTAAATCCAAAATATACCTTTGAAAGTTTTGTTGTAGGTGAAAGCAATCGGTTTGCCCATGCGGCCTGCCAGGCAGTTGCCGACTCACCTTCTAAAGCTTATAACCCTTTATTTATCTATGGTGGTGTCGGATTGGGAAAAACTCATTTACTCCATGCAATTGGACATCAAATTAGAAATAATAAACCAAAGAAAAAAATAGTTTATGTTTCATCCGAGCAATTCATGAATGAGTTTATTGATTCGATTAGATATGGCTATGATAAAAGTATGAATTTTAAAAATAAATATAGAAATGTTGACCTTTTGTTAGTCGATGATATTCAATTTTTTGAAGGTAAGGAAACAACTCAAGATGAATTTTTCCATACATTTAATACCCTTTATGAATCCCGCAAACAAATTGTTCTGACCAGTGATAGACCCCCAAGAGAAATACCAACACTTGAAGATAGATTAATTTCACGATTTGAACAAGGTTTAATTACTGACATTCAACCACCTGACCTTGAAACTCGAATGGCTATTTTAAAAAAAAGGGCTGAAAATGAAAAAGTTGATATTCCTGATGATGTTATCTATTTTATCGCAACTAAAATAAAGGCTAATATTAGAAAATTAGAAGGAGCACTTATTAGAATTATTGCCTATGCATCTTTCCATAATAAAATAATAGATACAGCATTAGTTAGCAGTGTTTTAGAAGATGTTCTCGTTAGTAGTGAACCTAAGAAAATATCGATGGAGATAATTCAAACGACTATCGCCAGGCAATTTAAGATTTCACCCGCTGAATTAAAAGGGAAAAGAAGAGATGCAACCACTGCCTTGCCACGACAAATGGCAATGTATCTATGTCGAGAATTAACTCCACATTCTCTACCTGAAATTGGAAGAGAATTTGGAAAAGACCATACTACGGTCATTCATGCTTTTAATAAAATTAAAGATCTGATGGATAGTGATAAAAATATAAAGGAAACCATTGACCGACTTACAACAAATATTAAAAGCACAATCTTATAAAGTTATCCACAAAGTTATTAACATAGATATGTCATTGTAAATAATTAACTTAAAGTAGATATTAACACAATTCACAGTATTATTAATACTACTAATTTTTAAATTTAAGGAGGATAATATGAAAATAAAAGGTAAAAAGGAAGCATTATTGGAGGGTATTCAATCAGCTCAAATAACCTCGCCAAAGACAACTTTACCAATTCTCTCTAATATCCTTATGTCTGCAGAGGAAGAAAATGAATTAACCGTAATTGCCACAGATTTAGAACTAAGCATAAAGACCAAATTTGAAATAGAGGTATTAGAAAAAGGAAGTATCTGTGTTCCATTAAAAAAATTAATTGAGATTATCCGTGAGTTAGTAGATAAAGAAGATGTTTTAATTGAGGTAGAAGAAAATAATAGAGTGGTTATTTCATCTAAGGATTCCATATTTCATTTATTTGGTTTGCCTAAGGAAGATTTCCCATTATTTCCTGAATATAGTCAAGAAAAATCATTTAATCTATCTTCTACTTTACTTAAAGAGATGATTAGAAAAACAATCTTTGCTACGGCAATGGATGAGATTCGCTATGTTCTAAATGGGGTATTCTTTATTGTCAAAGAAAATGAATGTCGAATGGTAGCGACTGATGGACATCGTTTAGCTGTTATTAAAAAAACTCTACCGGGGACAATAGGTGAAGAACAGGAGATAATTGTGCCAACAAAGGCATTAACTGAAGTAAATAGAATCATTCCTGAAGAACAAAATGTCCAAATATCAATAGATAAGAATAAAATAGTGTTTCAAATAAATAATTTAATTATTGTTTCCAGATTAATCGAAGGCAAATTCCCTGATTATAAGAAAGTCATCCCTCAAGACCAGGATAAAACTCTAAAAATCAATACCCAACAATTAATTTCTACGAGTCGGAGAGTATCTTTAATGACAACTGATTTCTTAAAGTTTAATATTTGTAAAAATAAATTAAAATTATTTTCAACTTCTGAGTTAGGCGATGCAAAAGAAGAATTAGATGTGAATTTCTCTGGAGGAGACATAGAAATTTGTTTCAATCCTAAATATCTAATGGATATTTTAAAAAATATTGAGGATGAAGAAATAGTAATTCTTCTTAAAACTCCATCAACCGCAGGGATTGTCCAACCACTGGAAGAAAAAGAAGGCGAGGAATATTTGTGTGTCCTTATGCCAGTCAGAACATAGTGCTCTGTTAAACCTTAATTGATAGATAAATTGGGAAGGGAAAGAGATACTTGTCAGAAAAATATCGACCTGTGCGATTAGACTAATTCATCGTAGAGACGCAAAGGAAAAATAAATGTAAAATGTAAAATAGGAAATGAAAAATGGGAAATTTTAGTAATTCGCAAGACTCATTACCTTTTAGTTATACATTTTCATTTTACATTATCCATTTTACATTTAACCACACAGGTGGAAAACTCCTAAATATATCCCCTTATTTTCTTTATCTTCATATCTCCTTTTTGGACACAGGTTAATAGGGTTCTGCAAAATGCCACTTTTTTGTCATCTCAGCCTCAAATTGTCATTCCCGCGAAAGCGGGGTATGTGTTTAGCGTATTTATGCATTGGATATAAACCTGAAAGGTTTAAATTTTACATAACCGTAGGTGAAACCTACGGAAATGGACATCTACGATGTCTCTCAACCCT
>JBFLYA010000261.1 GCA_040757115.1 bacterium
AAGTTCTTTCTTCTAAATCATATTGTTTGGAATTTTGAATTTTGGTCATTGGAATTTATTTGTATTTTGGAATTTGTGATTTGGAATTTTGCCACTCACTCCGCTCTCCTGCAATCTCTAATCTCCCATTCATAGTTTATCCTTGCTTACCTCATCTTGTTACCCAACTTGTGGGTAAGGATTAGACCCCCGCCAGCGGGGGACAACGGCCAATCAATCACTTGAATGGCGACAGAGCACTAGTATAGCGTTCTCTAAGTAGATATAACAAATATTATAGTAAGTATTAACCAAAAGTTCACATTAGGATTGTTGATAGTTGATATTTGCATTAAACTCCTTGTGGAATATTTCGCACCGGTATATCTTTCTATATTTTATAAATCTTGCTCCGATGTTCAATAGCATAAACAGTGATTATTTGAGAAGAATGTTCAATTGAATATATTATTCGCCAATCACCAACCCTCAGTTTATACTTACCTTTAAATTTCCCTGTTAGTGGTTCACTGATAATATGTCCTATATTTTGACAAAACCATTCTATCTTTATCAACAATCCGTTTTGCAATAGTTTTATCAATGCAAGATAAATCTTCTTCGGCTTGAGGTGTAAATTCAACTTTGTACATCAAACCAACCCGAGTTTTTTCTTCACATCTTCAAAGGGAACTCTTTCTTTAGATGCGATTGAGTTTTCCAATCTTTGAACAAATTCGTTTTGTAATTCAAGCCCATAGTCAGGATCAAAGAATCCCTTAAATTTTTCTTCAATTACCTCACCCATTAACACCTTGAACTCTTCTTTGCTTAAATCGGCTACTTTCATAAAATTTCTTCCTTCTTAAATAAGTAGTATTGTCAAAAATTTCAGTTCAAATTTTCCTTATATATTTGTATTTTCAAGTAATTCTGTCCACTCAACTTTCCACCCTTGTTCCTTTCTGACTAACGACAGAGTTGAGCGGCGTGCGTTAGCACATCCACTCCAACGACTTGTTGAACAAAGCCACTTTGTGGCAGTTTTTTTGACAGCTTTGTAGAGTTATTTTAAGTTTATCATATTAGGATATTTGATGTCAAGAAGAAAAAGATACATTTTCAGGAAAATTGTAACTATTCAGCCACGGATTAGCACGGATAAATAGCAGAAGGCAGAGAGCAGAGGACAGAGAGCAGAAGGCAGAGAGCAGAAGGCAGAGAGCAGAGGACAGAGAGCAGAAGGCAGAGGACAGAAGATAGAGGTCAGAGGTGGGTTGTCCCCCGCTGGCGGGGGTTGGGGGGTGGAAATTTCCTCCAGTGGCAGAGAATCAAGAAGGATAGAAAATAAAAGTCAGAAAGAGAAAAACCCTTCAGCCTTCAACCTGATTACGGACACGGAAAACGGATACGATTCACGAATTTTCAGTGTTTCATCCGTGTCCATCTGTGGCTGAATAATTACTCTGGATTAAAGCGGACTATAGAAGTCTCAAAAATAGATAACTAAACCTACCAAATACAAAATAGCCTTTTATTCAAATTCCAAATAATACTCCATTGCGTTAGTTCAACCCAGAATTGTGTGTCGGCGTTACTCCACACAAATTTTTAATTCGTTAGGCAAAAGATTTGCTCCGCCGTCTTTTTCTTTACTTCTTAATCTTCTCTTTTTTGTAAATTCTATATTCGAGGTTTGCTCCTAATTTATAAAAAGGACATGGGCTGTCCTGAGTTCTAATTGAATTGGAGATGTTTTATTGAGGTTCATTTTCTTCTACTCTTCGTAGCCTTCAGTGGATTTATAACCTCCAGGAATTCAAATTGCTTAAAGTGAGCCTCATTTGTGGTGTAAATGCCTTTTATGTTATTGTCCATCATTGTGGCTACCAAAACCAGATCAAAAACGCTTTGTTTTGAAACAGAATATTTCTTGAGCAGGTTTATAACGGTCTTTAGGGTATTGCTCAATGGGAATATCTTCTTTAAGTTAACCGCTTTTTGGCAGGATTCAATAATTTCTCTTGCCTTGTCTGATTCTAATGGTGAACCAACTCTTCTGGAATCAGTAATGACCGCATAAAATTCATAGAGGACCTGATGGGATACACAGGCATTTATCTTTCCTGAAAGGACCTTTTTATCTATTATCTCCTTGGCCTTTTTATGGTAATGGCTATCTAAATCATAGGCATAAACAAGAATATTAGAATCTATCAGATAGGTAGTCGCCATAGATTGCCTTCCTATTGATGAGTTCTTCATTTATTTTACCAAGATGTCCAGTGGGAAATTGTTTCAGGACAAATGGTTTTCCCATTGCCTCATCCACCTCAATCTTTTCCTTATATCCCTGCCATGCCTTCATCTTAAGCCATTGCAGAATAACATCCCTGGGAAAGAGTATATTCTTGCCTACTTTTACTGATGGTATCTTACCTTTACTTACACTTCGATAAATGGTTAGAGGTTCCACTTCCAATATTTTTGCCATTTCCTCGACATTATAGACTATCTTTTCCATCTTTTCAAAACCTCCTTTTTATTTTCATCTGGCTACTATTATATAACATTGAATACAATAAATCCCCTGCTGTCCACGCGAGGTAGATAAGTGTCTTCATCCCCCTTGCCCCCGTCAAAAGATTCAACAACCAATAGTATCAGACTATTGCTCTGTCGCCATTCAAGTGATTGATTGGCCGTTGTCCTCCGCTGGCGGGGGTAGGGGGGTGGATTCTTCTATTTCAGATTTCATATTCCATCCCCTTAATCCCCCGCCAGCGGGGGACATCAATTGAGTAGCGACAGAGCACTAGATTAAGACACCACCCGGATTTCGGGATTCGGGGATTTTTTCATTCCCGAATCCCGAACCCCGAATCCCGCGCCCCAAACCTACACTCTTGATGCATAGACCTATCTTCGTTCGTGAAGCAGTGCCTTTCGGCTTAAACTGATTCTATCATGCTCATCAATCCCAATCACCTTAACCATTATTTCGTCTCCTTCATTAACTACATCCTCAACTTTTTTGACATGATAATCGGCTAATTGAGATATATGAAGCAATCCTTCTTTGCCGGGTAGTATTTCTACAAATGCACCGAAGGTGGTAACTCTCATCACCTTGCCGCGATAATTTTTGCCTACTTCAGCTTCTTCAATTAAATACTCAATCATCCCTACTGCTTGTGAGGTGGATTCTTTATCCGGTCCAGAGATATTTACCGACCCATCATCTTTAATATTAATTTTTGCTCCAGTAGTCTCTGTGATATTTTTGATTACCTTTCCGCCAGGGCCAATAACATCTTTAATCTTTCTCACCGGGATAGTCATCATAACAATATTAGGGGCATAGTCAGAAACCTCTTTTTTAGGTCGAGAAATAGCCTTTTCCATTTCGGATAAGATGAATAATCTTCCTTGTTTAGCCTGTTCTAATGTTGCTTTTATTATTTCATTAGTTATCCCTGGAATCTTTATATCCAATTGAATACCCGTAATGCCATTTTTCGTTCCAGCAACCTTAAAATCCATATCACCATAAGCATCTTCTAATCCGGTAATATCCGTCATTAAGGCGAAGTTGTTATTTTCTTTAACCAAGCCAATACTGATTCCTGCAACCGGGTCAGTAATTGGGACTCCCGCGTCCATTAAAGACAATGAACCACCACATACCGAAGCCATAGAAGTAGAACCATTTGATTCTAAAATATCTGATACAACCCGAATGGTATAAGGGAATTTTTCTTTAGGTGGAACGACCGGGAAAAGTGAGCGTTCGGCTAAAGCACCATGTCCTACCTCGCGTCTGCCAGGACCTCGCATTGATTTAATCTCCCCAACGCTAAACGGCGGGAAATTGTAATGCAACATAAACTGTTTGAATTTCTTCCCCTCAATGTTATCTAACATTTGTTCATCATCTGGCGTTCCTAATGTCGTTATGACTAAACCCTGTGTTTGTCCTCTGGTAAATAATGCAGAACCATGTGTTCTTGGTAATATCCCTACCTGACATTCTATGGGTCTGATTGAAGTAAGGTTGCGACCATCAACCCTTTTGCTATCTTTTAATATAGAGGTTCGAATAATCTCTCCACTAATAATGTCTATTACTTTACGAATTTGTGGTTCCTGTTCAGAAGAAATTGATTCAAAATGTGAAATTGTTTGGGATATAGCCTCCTTAATTTTTTTATTCCTTAAAGTTTTATCTGGAATAAACAGAGCCTCTTTAAGTAAATTAGTTGCAAATTCTCGAACCTGGCGGTCAAGTTCCTTATCAATCATAAATATAGGAACTTCCACCTTTTCTTTTCCTGCTTTTTGTCTCAAATTCTCTTGTAAATCAATAATTTGACAAATAATCGGTTGAGCAAACTCAATTGCATCTAAAATCACCCTTTCATCTAACTGATTGGCTGATGCCTCAAGCATCATAATCGTATCTTTGGTTCCTGCAACAATAATATCCAGGTCAGATTCATCTTTTTCTTGATAGGTAGGATTGACGATGAACTCCTGATTAATCCTTCCTATTCTCACGGCTCCAATGGGTGTGGTAAAAGGAATATCAGAGATATAAAGTGATGCAGATGCGCCGATGATACCAAAAATATCTGGTGGGGTATCATCTGCAGATAAAACGGTAGGAACTATCTGGACTTCATTTAAAAATCCTTCAGGAAATAGGGGACGAAGTGGACGGTCAATAAGTCTGCTACTTAAGATTTCACGCTCGGATGGTTTTCCTTCTCGTCTGAAAAATCCTCCAGGTATTCTACCCGCCGCATAAAATCTTTCTTGATACTCAACGGTTAATGGGAAAAAGTCCGTTTCTTTATCTACCTCTGGACTTACAACTGAGGTAACTAAAACAGAAGTGTCTCCACATTTTACCCAGACACCACCGTTGGCTTGTTTAGCTACCTTCCCTGTTTCTAATGTCAGGTTTTTCTTACCTATTTTGCATTCAACTGTAAACATAAAATTTTTATCCTCCTTTTTTATGTTCCTCTAAATTGCTTAAAATTATAGTATATTTTGTTAATTATGTCAAGAAAAACTTATCCTTGACTTTTTTTTTAACTCGTGATATAATCTTTTCTATGGGAGAAATTAAAAGAATAAAAGTTGGTTTAATCTGGAGAGAAAGTTTTAAGATGATGGTTAAACAGCCCAGAATTTTTCTTCCCTATTTTACTTTAATTTTGTTAGAAATTAT
>JBFLYA010000262.1 GCA_040757115.1 bacterium
TGAAAAAATTTATTGAGGAACTCCCGAGTATAAAGAAAGCCAATCACCCCATAGAATATTCTGCTTTATTACACAAGGAATTTGTAGGAATACATCCATTTATTGATGGAAATGGAAGGATAGCCAGGCTCTTAATGAATCTTGCCTTACTACAAGCAGGCTATACAATTGTAATAATTCCTCCTATCCTCAGGCAAGACTATATAAATTTATTAGAGATTGCCCATACAAAGGCTGATGTTCAACCCTTTATAAACTTTATTTCTTGTATGCTATATGAAAGTCTAAGTGAATATCTTCGTCTAATTAAGGGGTATGAAGATGAATGAAAAAGAGACATCAAAAGAAAGGTTTAAAAGATTAGCTACAGCAAGGACAAATACAGTCCTAAAGAGGCTTAGTGTGCTTGGAAACTGCGCCAATAGGCAGGTTTATGAATATACCAGAGAAGATATAGAAAAAATCTTCGCCACAATTGAAAAGAAGACAAAAGAGATAAAGGCAAGATTTTATTTTCCAGATGAGGAGTTTAAGTTGTAGGAGAAAGAAATGAACAAGGAATTATCCAATGTGGATATAGCTGTATATGCTCTTTATCTCTTAGATGGGTGGCAAAAGCGTGTTCATGCAGAAGACATTGCTTTAAAATGTTACAATCTTGCTCCCTCCAAATTTTCTTGGATAAAATATCCAGATTATCCCGATATTCTGGTTACTTACCAAGCATTAGGGGATGCTAAAAAACCAAAATATGGAACATTAGTTAAAGGGGAAAGCGAAAGAAAAAATCCTCCTGGAGGATGGATGCTAACATCTAACGGGTTTCAATGGATAAAAGCAAATAAGCCACGAATAGAACAATATTTAGGTAGACATATACCAATGGGAGACCGCTTGCCTGCAGACAGAAAACTAAAAGAGTTATTTGGAACTGTAGCCTTTAGAAAATTCAGGGAGTATGGAGAACAAGCAGAAATTTCACATCCTGAATTTGCTGAATCACTTGTCTGCACAGTAAATACTAAAGCTGAGATATTGAACGACCGATTAGCTCAACTTTATTCAATAGCCGAAGAACTAAAAAAAGAGGAGGTTAAAAAATATGTGAATTTTTGTAACAGCAAGTTTGCCTTGCTGTTAAAAAAGGAGGTGTAAGAAATGCCAAAGTTTGAAATTCCTCAAGAATGGAATTTGAGTACAAATCGGCGATATATACGCCAAAATATGGAAAGAGCAATGAGGGGAAAAATAGACCGGGGGTTAGTAGAGCTGATTACAAACTCTGATGGCAGTTATCAAGATTTAGAAGATTTAGAGGAAAAAAGGGGAAAGATTTTAGGAAAAATACGAATAGAGATTGAAAGGCGGAAAAAAGGACAACCTTCAATTGTGAAAGTGCGAGATAGAGCAGGTGGAATGAATAGAATGGAAATGTATGAGAAACTTGGTGAATTGGGTAAAAGAACATCAGGATTTGAAAGAGGAAAGATGCGCCGTGGACTTCATGGACGAGGTGCAAGGGATGTTGCCGTTTTTGGAACTGTTCATTTTGAAAGCATTAAAGATGAGGAATATAACCACCTAATTATTCCTCCTTCCCTAAAATGTAGGTTCACGGAACCTAAACCTAAGAAAGCCACTGAGGAAATACGAAAGAAACTTGGGATTCCAAGAGGTAACGGCACAGTAGTTACTATTGGGGTTGAGGGCAGGTTTGAAGTTCCACAACATCAAACTCTATTATACGAATTTTCACGATATTACAGTCTGCGAGAGATATTTTCTAATCCTGATAGAGAAGTAAAATTGGTAGATCTGAATAAAAATAGAGAGGATCCCTTGTCTTATCCTTATCGCCATCGCCCTGGCGAAGAAATATTTAATGAAAGTTTTTCAGTTCCTAAATATCCAGAAGCTACAGCCCACCTTATGATCTATAAGCACATAAGTTCTTTTGAGCAAGGCATCCTTCCTTCTCGGGAGGGAATCTTGATTAAAAGTGGAGCAGCAATACACGACTGTACCTATTTTGGGTTAGAATCAGAACCATTTTCTTGGAGATTTACAGGCGAGTTATGTTGTAAATTTATTGATAATTTAATTCGTGAATATGACGATAGGGAAGAAGCAAATCCTGATAATCCTAATCATCCTGAAGACAATCCAATACGATTATTAGACCCATTCCGTGATGGCTTAATACTTGAACACCCTTTCGCACAGGAGCTTTACAAAAGAGGCAAAGAAATTTTACGGCCTTTTATTGAGGAATTAAAATCTGCTGAAGCCCATCCCAAACAAAATGTTACAAATGAAGACCTTGAAAGGAAATTAGATAATCTTTCTAAAGAAGTTTCAAGGGTTTTTGAAAGAAAACTAATTGAGATAGAAAAAGAAATCCCAACAGGAGATATTGCTGACCAAACAATTATAAGCCGTCCTAATGGTTTGCATATCATTCCACTCAGCGAGAAAGAGGAAATATCTATTTTAGTGGATCAACCTAAAACATTTTCTATCATAGTGAAGCACTATGAAGATTTGGATGAATCCCTACCAATAGATATTAAAAGCAGTGACCCTGATAATATAAGAGTTCGCACATCTCCAGTTTTTTTGAAAAAATTTTCAGAAGATAAAAAAGTTGGAAGGGCAACATTTACAGTAGAAGGTTCTAAAATTGGTGCAGAGGCATTTATTGAAGTCCGTTATAATGGATACGATAAATTGATGCTTGTAAAAGTTATTGAAGCCTCACCACCTGCCGAAGTTCCTGAAGGCTTTTCTTTTGAGAAACCTCTGTATCATCTACAACTTGGTAAAGAGAAAACCTTAACTTTACAGTTAAAAACTGCAACAAAAAAATTAGATAATCAAATTCCTGTAGAAATAACCTCTGACCATCCTGAAGAGATTGTTGTAAAAGGGGGAGGAAGATATCTATTACGAGAAACTGATATTCTGGGAGTATTAGTTGGAAATTGTAGAATTATTGG
Source organism: bacterium (assembly GCA_040757115.1). Taxonomy (NCBI): domain Bacteria; species bacterium. The sequence continues at coordinate 2,997 of JBFLYA010000262.1, forward strand.
ACGCCAGTTAAAAGTAAAAGGAATTATAACCGCTCGAGTGAAAGGATTTGAACCTGCACATACAAGCGTTATAGTAGAGGAACGCAGCCCCCGGAGTGGAATTAACCTTAAATCTAAGCCTATAGATGATGATTTCGGTGTACTAAGATACAAATGGGACGATAAAGAACCATATCTCTTGCTCATTGCAGCAAGGCACCCATCAATTGAGAGGTATTTGGGGGAGCTAACTGAACAAGGATATCCTGGGATAAATGATCCACGCTATCATATAATTCTTGCTGAGATTATTGCTGAAGCATTAGCCTTTCGGATATTAGAAAAGCAATTTCCAAAAGAAGGAGTTGAGGGAAGATTAGATTATACTTCTACAGATGCTTACTATCACAAACACTTTTCTGAATTTCTTGCAATTACCCATAAACATCTTGTTACGGTTTAAAGTGAGTATGCTTACTTTAAAGATTAATTGATAAATGGAAAGGGGGATCACCATGAATTCATATTCCATAAAATTAAGAGCCTTATCTGAAAAAGAGGTGAATTGGGGACATTTTGTTCCAGAAATTACTTTTGTCCTTTACCTCTGTGATGCCATTAAAGAATATGTTGATACAGAAGAAATAGCAAACAAGGCAGCAAGAACTTATCCAGATATATTTTCACTTCTGGGTGGCCCGGATACATATTTTACAGTAATGGCTCTTAAAGAAGCGAAATCTATTAACTGGCGTTATGCAAGGGGAGATGTGATAAAAGGGTGGAAACTTACACAGCAAGGTATTTTATTTGCAAAAGATGTTGAGAGAAGAAAATTAAAAAAATACAAAACATAACATTAACTGGACTTTCGTGAATTTTATGCTGTTGTTGAGGCTATCTGAATTATAAATCTAATGATGTTAAAACCCTTCTTATCCTCTCATTAATCGTTTATCTTGCCAAAAGGTAACTATTCATCACGCACGAAGGGCACGGAGAGCACGAAGTGAAATTTGATGAATTATCGAATTCATGAAGCTCAAATATTAACCTATATGGTAATACGTCAGTTATTTGGGGGAATGAACATTAACCTGCGGAGGACAAAGCAATGAAAATAGTAGGCAAGTAGGTAGTAGGTAAGTAGGAAAGGGATAAAGGATGTGCACGGTATTCCTCTTCTGGGGGCAATGTCTCCCCCTTTCCTACTTTCCTACTCTCCTACTTCCTACTTTCAGGAGAATCCCCCATTTCACTGACCCATTACCATATATGAAATTGGCAAATATCAAGGTTGGTCTATTGATAAATTTCAATGTGGAAAGATTAAAAGAAGGCATAAAGAGATTTGTTCTGTAACATCTCCCTGCCCTTCGTGCTCTTCGTGGTGAATAGTGACACTAAAAGAATCTCTCCAGCAATTTAACAAATGCAGGATTACAAAGGGTTAAGGCAAGAAGGGCAATGGCAATAAAGATATTTAACCTGAAATTGAGGCTTTTAAATCTTTCATCAACCACATTAAACCTTTCCTCAATCCAATTTTTCATACCATTAAATCTTTCATCAACCATATTAAATCTTTCCTCAAAAATCTCTCTCGTAACAAGCTCTTTCTTTAACTCTTCTCTAACTTCTACCTTTATCATCTCTTTCTTTTCAACAATTACCTCTTTTGCCTTCTCGTCAATCGCGATTATAGCCTGTTCTATTGCCTTAGCAAATATCTCTGCCTTCCCATTATCCCCAAATGCCTCTTTTAATAGTTCAAAACAACTTCTTGGTAATGTATATGCAATCATCTTTTCACCTTCAATTATATTAAAACATAAAACTCAATCTTTGTCAAGAGAAATTTATCGACCTGTGCGGTTGGGTTTTAGGTTATTGACGCTGAAGGCGTCGAATTTTAAATAACCGTAGATGCAATCTACGGAAATAAACGCCCGCAAAACTCGACCCTGAAAGGGTCGAATGTAATCCATGGTTAGAATTCAACCCTTTCAGGGTTGAGTAGTAAGCAGGAGATTTTCTTCTCTCCGTAGATTTTATCTACGGTTATGTAAAAGTCAACTCTTTCAGGTTTGAGGAAATTTGCTTGTAATTTCTAACCGCACAGGTCGAATTTTTCCGTAATTTCGTGATTCTATTGAATAAATTGACAAAATTCCAACTTATTAAAGAAGCACAAATTAATTAGAATTGATATTATATCA
>JBFLYA010000263.1 GCA_040757115.1 bacterium
CTTGAAGGCAATTTCTTATGGCACAGATTGCTATCCCAGAAAAGAACTTGATACCTGGATTAATATTAAAGACTTAAATGAGGCAGTGCTATTTAATCCAAGAAATTGCTACCAGAACTATAATGTTGCAGTAAATCTTTCAAATAAAGTTATCTATACCTATATGGGAGTATTACAACCCAAATTGGGTAATGCTAATTACTGTAGTGCCGGCCAGCTGTCTCCTTTATTCAACGACCCATTGTATTTAACCATAGGTGTTGGCACAAGGATATTTTTAGGCGGTGGGACAGGTTATGTTATCTGGCAGGGAACACAGCATAATCCTAATGTTCCTCGAGGTAAAAATGATGTCCCTAAATGTTCAGCCGGCACTCTATCAGTATTAGGAGATTTAAAACAAATGAGTCCAGAATGGTTGAGGGGAGTAAGTATGACTGGTTATGGCGTATCATTAGCCGTAGGAATTGGCATACCTATTCCAATACTTAATGAAGAAATTTGCCGATATACCGCAGTTAAAGACGAAGAAATATATACCCAGATTGTAGATTACAGTTCTGCATACCCGCAGGCAAAACCAGAAAGTTTAGGTGAAGTAAATTATGCCCAACTCAAAAGTGGAAAAATATTCCTTGATGGTAAAGAAATACCAACGGGTGGGCTGTCAAGCTATGCTAAAGCCAGAGAAATCGCCAATATACTTAAAGAATGGATTCTTAAAGGTAAATTTTTCCTGAGCGAACCGGTTCAGATGCTCCCATCTGTTGGCTCTACGGTTAACTTTAAGCCACTTAAGGAAATCGTAACTGTTTAGCCACTGATTAGCATGGATAAAATGGAGGAGAAGGTAAAAACTAAGAAGTAAAAAATAGGCGAAACCCTCCTGCCCACAGCGTGGACACAAACGACGATGAAAATTAATGGGACGCAGATTTACAGGATTTACAAGATTTTAAAGAAAAACCACTAAGGCACTATAAAAACATCAAGAAACTCTAAAGAAATAACTATAGAAATACAATAATAAAAAATTAATTTTAATCCTGTTCATCTGCGAAAATCTGCGTCCCATAACCTATTTTCAGGGGAAACGGACATGAGCCAAGGCTCACAAAGGGCAATGAAAATGGGAGAAGGACAACCCCCTAACCCCCTTTATTAAGGGGGAATTGCTGAGAGTTTCTTTCTTCCCGAATCCCGAGTCCCGAGTCCCGATTTTCAGGGGAAACATGAAAAGATGTTCGGGTTTGATTTCTGCCATAAGTCTTGGTTGTCCAAAGAATTTGGTTGATACAGAAGTGATGCTTGGGTTGTTAGAAAACGCCGGCTATGAGATTACTTTCAATCCAGAAAGGTCTCAAATACTGATTATTAATACCTGTGCTTTTATTCAGCCCGCGGTCAACGAAGCAAAAATAATTATCCAGAATTCATTGAATAAAAATCAAAAGATAATTGTTGCTGGTTGTCTTGTTCAACGAGATGGAGATAAACTTTTAGAGGAGTTCCCGGAGGTATCTTATTTAATTGCCCCAGGACAGATTCATAAAATTGACAAAATACTTAATACCTCTCAAAAGGTCTATTGCAATAGACCTGAATTTATCTATTCGTCTCAGACCCCTCGATTGCGGACGACCATTAATTTTACTGCATACATCAAGATAGCGGAGGGATGTAATAATTGGTGTTCTTATTGCCTTATTCCAAAACTACGGGGGAAATTTAGAAGTCGTCCCATCGAAGATATTGTCAAAGAGGTAGAAAATTTATCCGGCGTTGGGGTAAAAGAGATTATTTTGATTGCCCAGGATACAACCTTGTATGGGGTGGATATTTACGGTGAGGCAAAATTAGCTCAACTTCTAAAAAGATTAGTAAAAATCGAGCCAATAAAATGGATAAGGATTATGTATAGTCACCCGGAGCATCTGACCGATGATGTGATTTCGATAATGAGCAATTCTGCAAAAATTTGCCCATACATTGATATACCGATACAACATATTGACGATGAAATCCTTAACAGAATGAATCGGCCATTGCCAGGTCAAAAGATTTACGAATTGATAAAAAAAATAAGGGAAACAATCCCGGATGTTGCCTTAAGAACTTCGCTAATGGTAGGATTTCCTGGAGAAACTGACAAAGATTTTAAAAAATTAGTGGATTTTGTCAAGGAAATAGAGTTTGACCGATTAGGTTTGTTCAAATATTCACCTGAGAAAGGGACTTTAGCCTATTCTATGCCAGACCAGATTCCAGAACAAATTAAGGAAGAAAGATGGCTAATACTTTTAACACTCCAGCAGAAGATATCATCTAAAAAATTAAAGAATAGTATTGGAAAGAATCTGGAGGTAGTGATAGAAAAAACAACAGACCAAATAACTTATGCCCGCAGTAAATACGATGCCCCAGACATCGATGGATTGGTCATTATTCATCAAAAAACAGGTAAAGTTGGTGAATTTATAGAAGTCAAGATAATTGATTCTAAAGAATATGACCTGATTGGAAGACCAACAAGACGCTGAAGGAGGTTACTATGTTAATCATTACGACAAGGGCTCCTGAACAAACAAAGTTATGGGGAGAGAGATTAGGCAAGTATTTAGAAAAAAGTGATATTGTTTGTCTATTCGGTGGTTTAGGCGCGGGGAAAACCGTATTTACTCAGGGAATAGCCAGAGGACTTGGCGTGGCGGATGAATATGTCAATTCGCCTACCTTCTTAATGCTCCGTGAATACCGTCAGGCTCGATTACCACTTTTTCACTTTGACCTGTATCGATTAGAGTCCCTGAACGAATTGTATGACCTGGGTTATGAAGAATATTTCTTTGGAGATGGTATCACCGTAATTGAATGGCCGGAAAAGGTGGAAGAACTAATACCACCTGAATACCTGAGAGTGGAAATTGAGTGGATTGATTCTCATAGCCGTGAGATTAACTTTATCCCTTATGGAAACCATTACCAGCAAATTGTTGCTCAATTGAAAAGAAAATAGAAAATGACGATGAAGGTTTTAGGTATAGAAACATCAACACCAGCAGGAAGTATTGCCTTAATTGATGAGGAAGAGATAATCTCTGAATACACTTATCAAGGTAAATTAGAGCATTCTACCTGGCTAATACCTGCTATTGACACGGTTCTGAAAGATGCAGGTTTATCTGTTAGGGAGATAGAGGGGATAGCCGTTTCTTCGGGGCCAGGCTCTTTTACCGGGCTACGAATTGGGGTTAGCACGGCGAAAGGATTAGCGTATGGACTAAACATTCCGTTAGTCGGTATTTCTACATTAGATAGCCTTGCTTTAAATCTGCTTTATACCGAAAAGATTATCTGCCCGATATTAGATGCAAGGAAAAATGAGATTTATACTGCTTTCTATCAAGGTCAACCCCCTCAACGGCTAACGGATTATTTACTTATTTCTCCTCAAAGATTAATTGAGATGATTTCTCAACCAACTATCTTTTTAGGTCAGGGGCTTAAATTATATCAGGAACAACTTAAAGAGGCATTGAAAAATAGAGAAGTCTATTTTGCTCCATTATCTTTATGGTTACTACGGGCAAGTAACCTGGCGATATTGGGGCTAAAAGAACTAAAAGCAGGCAATCAGGTAGATATTTATTCTTTTACTCCATTCTATCTCAGAATGGCACTGTGAGTTACAGAAAGGGAGAAAAATGATATTAATCATTGATAATTACGATTCCTTTACTTATAATCTTGTTCAATATTTAGGGGAAATAGGATTAAGTGGAGATAATATCGCGGACAAATTAACGGTTTATCGAAATGATAAAATCACAATTGATATGATTTATAAATTATCTCCTGAGGCTATTTTAATCTCTCCAGGCCCCTGCACACCGTTACAAGCCGGGATATCTAATGAGATAATTAAAGAATTTGCCGGTAAGATACCTATGTTAGGTGTTTGTCTTGGACATCAGTGTATGGGATATGTCTTTGGTGGAGAAATCGTTCGAGCAGATAGACTTATGCATGGTAAAACATCCTTGATCTATCACAATGGCAAAAGGATATACGAGGGTATTGAAAACCCATTTGTCGCTACCCGTTACCACTCCTTAATAATCAAAAAGGATACTTTTCCAGATTGCTTAGAAATAACTGCCTGGACACAAGAAGAAGAGATAATGGGTATCCGACATAAAGAATATGATGTCGAAGGAATACAATTTCACCCCGAATCTATATTAACTAAAGTTGGAAAAGACATATTAAGGAAATGGGTAAAAATAGCAAGTAAAATTGCGGGTGTAGATACCATTCAAAATTCAGGCATAAAAAAAATTAAAAAAAATAGTTGACAAAATTATGAAGTAATGGTATATTTATATATCATAATTTTTTTTGTAGAGTTTTAGTAATAATCTCTTAAAAAAGGAGGGAGAGAAGAGAAAAAGATATTTTAAATTTCCTCTAAGTTTTTAAGAGTCCTATTTTTTTACAAAAAAAGCAGGCTTACTAAGGCTTGCTTTTTTATTCTCACTAAACTCTACCGAAAGGATGGAGGATAAAGTGCCAACGGTTAATCAATTAGTTAGATTTGAAAGGGAGAAAATGATAAGCAGGAAAAAAACTCCGGCTTTAGGAGGATGTCCGCAGGCTAAAGGGGTGTGCACACGCGTCTATACGACTACACCCAAAAAACCAAATTCTGCTTTAAGAAAAGTAGCCCGAGTCCGATTATCTAAAGGGGGCGAAGTAACATCTTATATCCCGGGTATTGGACATAATCTCCAGGAACATTCCATTGTTTTAATCCGTGGGGGTAGGGTAAAAGATTTACCCGGCGTTCGATACCATATTATTCGAGGCACTTTAGATACTATAGGCGTTACGGATAGAAGAAAAGCAAGGTCTAAATATGGAACTAAAAGACCGAAAACAGGAAAGTAGCTAGTGCTCTGTCGCCATTCAAGTGATTGATTGGCCGTTGTCCCCCGCTGGCAGGGGTCTAATCCTTACCCACAAATTGGGTAACAAGATGAGATAAGCAAGGATAAACTATAAACGGGAGATTAGAGATTGCAGGAGAGCGGAGTGAGTGGCAAAATTCCAAATCACAAATTCCAAAATACAAATAAATTCCAATGACCAAAATTCAAAATTCCAAACAA
>JBFLYA010000264.1 GCA_040757115.1 bacterium
TTCTCGGTGAATTTTTAGAGACTGAATTCACCTATGTTTAGGAGAGATAGAAAAAAATATTTTTCGTAAAGATTTTGAGAGGAAAATAAGGAATAATGAGTCTCTATCTAATTTTTCACCGAGAATTCCTGAGAGTTACTAAATTTTGTTGACATAATGAGGGAAAAGGTGTAAAATAATATATTAAAGTGATAAGTAGATTATTTATCTTTTTTATGATATTATTTGTTCCTTATGTTTTTGCTCAGGAGTTACTACCAACGGTCGCGGATGTAGTTAATGAAGTCAGCCCAGCGGTAGTATTGATAAAAGGTGAAAAAATCTCCCAAACATATCAACCAGGCAGGGTGATTGTCAAGCATGATTATCGAATAGGCTCCGGGTTCATTATTGACCCGGCAGGCTATATCCTCACCTGCCACCATATTATTAGTGATGCCGATAATATCGAGGTAGAACTTAAATCTGGTGAAAAATATGAGGCAAAAATACTTAAAATAGATAAGAAAACAGATATTAGTCTACTTAAAATTTCTCACAGAAAACCTTTACCTCAAGTCAAGATAGGGGACCCGACAAAGGTCCGAGAGGGAAATCCCATTATTATCATCGGCAATCCATTACCGCAACAGGTAAATATGCCCCCAAAGGCATTTAAACATTCAGTTGCTTGTGGCGTAATTGGTTCTACAGAACGGGTAAGTAATAATAACCTGCATCTATTTCAACTAAGTTTGCCAGTTAATTTTGGTAATAGTGGAGGTCCTTTATTCAATGAGTATGGCGAAGTCATTGGAATAGTTAATTCTAAAATGCTTACATTTAACGGCTATCCTCTGGAAGGAGTTGGGTTTGCTCTCTCTATTGAAGAAGCAAAGGGAATATTTAATGAATTTACTGTTTATAAAAGAAAAGAAAAACTCACTCTGTCTGATGATTTATCAAAAGACAAGGTTAAATTACTGATTCTTTTAGCCATTATCGCCGTTCTATTAACTTCCATATTATTTTTCAGGATATCTCAAAATAGATGGCGGCAATATAAGTTTATCAAGAAAAAACTCTATAAATGTGTTTATGCTGGTGACTATCAAGGGTTTTCTACAATTATTCATAAAATATTGAAGAACTCCTTTATCAAAGATAAAAATTATAGTCTTGAACCATTAATGAATGATTTATTTCTTTTACAAACCAGACAGCCATGGATAGTAACAGAATTGAGTAACCAACTAAAAGATTTAAGCACCCGGTTAGATGGGAGATTAGATTTGCAGAGAGAGATAATGAAATATCAGGTAAAATGCAAGGTAAAATAGGATTTGGGGGAAACAACAAATAAATATCAAATATCAAATATTAAATATCAAAATGCAAAATTACAAATCAAATTTCAAAAAGGACTTCAAGTATTTTAACGCTGAAAGGAAAGAGATAATTTTACTGAACTTTGGCAAATTTGCAAATTCTCTGAAAAACTTAAAACTAAAAACCGTTGATAGTTGATAGTTGAAGGACTATAAACTATAAACTATACACTATCAACTATAAACTATACACTACTCTAAGAGTTCCATTTCAAAGGAGACGAAGATGTTATATTCGCCAGTTTTAATTTTAAATTCAGGAATGACGCCCATAGACATCTGTCGGGTAAAGGATGCAATTGTGCTTCAGATATTGGAGAAGGCAAATGCGATTAGAGTCGAAGAAGATAAGAAAATCAGGTCACAATATCTGTCATTCCCACTACCCCGGGTGATAACTCTAATTAATTACTATAAAATTCCGCGTAAAAAGGTAGTTTATTCGAGGTTAAATATTATTTATCGGGATGATATGAAATGTATGTATTGTGGAAAAAGGTATGCAATAGATTTTCTAACAGTTGACCATCTTATTCCGCGTTCAAGATGGGATAGTGTTCCTCCACAGAAGCGGCCGCCGGCAATTAACTGTTGGGAGAATCAGGTTTGTGCCTGCCGCAGCTGTAATGCTATCAAAGGCAATAAACTCTTACACGAATGTGGCTTAACACTAAGAAAACAACCTTATGAGCCCAAATATGTCCCTCATTTAATCATCTCAAGACCAAAGGCAGAAAAATATGGTTGGTTAGAATTTTTAACGCACAATGTGAAGATAGTAGATTTTATCGTGTAAGCATTCAGTTGCAGTCCGCTTTAACTGGATGTAAAATGTATGTGACTGTTGATACCTAATGGCTGGACGATTACCGATTATCGGACATAATTCCTCAAAGTCCCAATACCCTTAATCTTAATTTCAATTATATCCCCGGGATTCATTGGACCAATACCCGCAGGCGTGCCAGTCGTAATTACATCCCCGGGTAATAAAGTCATCACTTTTGAAATAAAACTCACCAATTCTTCTACTTTAAAAATAAGATTTTGGGTATTAGATGATTGTTTTAATGTGCCATTCAAATATGATTCAATCTGCAGGTTATTGGGATTGATGTCATTGACGACAAAAGGACCAATTGGCGAGAAGGTATCAAATGATTTTGCCCTTGTCCATTGGCCATCTTTTTTCTGAAGGTCTCTGGCGGTTACATCATTAAAACAGGTAAATCCTAATATTTTGTCCCAGACATTATCAGGCTCTAAATCTTTAGCCCTGTCTTTTATAATCACGGCTAATTCTGCCTCGTAGTCTAATTGTTTTGTTTGAGGAGGATAGATGATAGAGTCTTCATGACCAATAATCGAACTGGGCGGTTTCATAAACAGGACTGGTTCATCGGGAATAGGTAGATTTAGTTCTCTGGCGTGATCTTTATAATTCAATCCGACCGCGATAATCTTTGACGGCTGGGATGGAGGTAAAATCTTCACTTCATTCAGGTTATAACTCATTCCATCCGCACAACTAATAATGTCTTTTTCAACTATTCCTTTTTTACTCTCTTTCCCATCAAAAAACATAACCCATTTCATAATACTTCAGATAACCCCAAGGAGTAATCGTTCAGGTGGTAATTTACCGCAGAGACGCAGAGGAACAGAGAAGACATAGAAATAAATCAGATAACAGAAAAGATTATTGAGGCAATCATAGTAATACATAGGACATCGTAACTATTCAGCCACAGATGGACACGGATGAAACACTGAAAATTCGTAAATCGTATCCGTTTTCCGTGTCCGTAATTAGGCTGAAGGTTTTTCCTCCTGTTGTCCTCTGCCTTCTCCCCTCTGTATTTATCCGTGCTAATCCGTGTTAATCAGTGGCTGAATAATTACTTTAATTTTTTTCTCTGCGTCTCTGCGTCTCTGCGGTGAACAGTTACCTATTTTTTAATCCAATTCATCATTTTTCGTAGTTGAGCCCCTATTTTTTCAATGAGATGTTCGGAGTCTTTTTTAAGTAAGGCATTGAATACAGGGCGATTAGCCTGGTTTTCTAAAACCCATTCTTTAGCAAAATGTCCATCCTGAATATATTTTAAAATCTCTTTCATCTTTTTGCGTGTCTCATCAGTAACAATCATTCTTCCTCTTGTTACATCACCATATTTAGCCGTATCGCTAATTGCCTGACGCATACCCATAATTCCTCGTTCATAAATCAAGTCAACAATAAGTTTTAACTCATGACAGCATTCAAAATAGGCTATTTCTGGCTGGTAGCCTGCCTCAACTAAGGTATCAAAGCTTGCCCTGATTAATTCTGATGTTCCGCCGCATAAAACTACCTGTTCTCCAAACAGGTCTGTTTCGGTTTCTTCGGCAAATGTTGTTTCAATCACACCCGCACGAGTTCCGCCAATACCTTTCGCATAAGATAAGGCAAGTGGTTTTGCCTGTCCTGAGGCATCCTGATAAATAGCAATTAGATTAGGCACTCCACCACCTTCCACAAATACCTGTCTTACCAGCCGACCAGGACCTTTTGGAGCAATCATCACCACATCAATGTTCTTTGGAGGAACTATCTGTCCAAAGTGGATATTAAATCCATGAGAAAAACCCAATACCTTCCCTGTCTTAAGGTTATCTGCAATCTCAGATTTATATACCTGAGCCTGAAACTGGTCAGGAACTAATAATTGGATATAATCGGCTACATCAGAAGCATCTTTAGCCAATACGGGTTTAAATCCATCTTCAATTGCCTTTTCGTAATTAGGACTGCCCTTTACCTCAGCGACAATTACTTCTAAGCCGCTATCTCGTAGATTTTGGGCATGGGCATGTCCTTGTGCTCCATAGCCAATGATAGCAATTTTCTTCCCTTTTAGAACTTGTAAATCTGCATCCCTGTCATAATAAATTGTTGCCATTTTTTTCCTCCTTTTTATTCTGGCGCTCTTTGCACCTTTGCGAGAGATTATTTGATAATCCCTAATTTACCTGTTTTTGTCATCTTGCCATCCGATAAAATATAAATGTAAATCCCGGATGAGACCCTTTCGTTATCTTTGTTGATACAACCCCAGTCCCAGCCATCAATAATCTCCTCTTTCTCAAATACCTCTTCTCCAGCAATATTATAAATTTTTATCCTGAACTTCCCAGCAGGCAATCTAAAGATTATTTTATCACCTCTTGTTGGATTAGGATAACAAAATGCCTCCTGTAGAGAAGAAGGTGCTTTAATCTCTGGAAGTGGGGTCTCTGCCACTATCAGGCTAAACTCCCTTTTATCCTGGGCGGATTTATATTGATAAAAATTCACCTTTCGCAGGTCAATTATTTTCGAGGTGAGTTTATCTTTTAAATAGAGATAATATCCCTCTGGCACCTCATCAATCTGCCAATTTATCTCCATATCCCCTGATTTACTACTTTCTACTGTAAATTCCCATATCTGTTCTTTTTCTATCTTACTTCTATAATCGAAAGCGTATTTGCCAGTAAAGTAAAGATTTATAAAGGGATATGTCGCAAATTGCCCGCCACTAACAGATAACATTGGTATTTCTCTTAGATGGACAGCATTTTTACTTACACCGATGAAATTAAACTCATCTGTCAGGCTACCAGCTTTAACGGATAGCTGAATTGCCCAGCCATCTTTATGCTTAAGTGGGTTAAATTCATCCACTTCACTCTCACTACGAACTTCATTATTCACCACCCACTCCTCTATCGGGCAGAAACTCTTCCCCTCTTGAGAGG
>JBFLYA010000265.1 GCA_040757115.1 bacterium
GGGGGATAAAATATGCTTTCTTTAGGAATTTTTAGCGGTTCTTTAAAGCCTTTCTCAAATTTGCTAAGAATTATGGATGACAAATCAGAAATAGTAATTTTCTCTTTACCTGTCCAAATAGCTAATAGACACCGCGTAGTCAAATCTACTCCTTTAACTTTATCAAAACCATATTCATCAAGAGCTGTATCAAAGACACTAATACTTATATACCAATAAGCAAAAATTTCCGCCCTCATTAAGTGAAAATAGAATTCAAAGATAGAGTTATCATATCTGCTTATAAAGTATCCCCTACAAGCTATAATTATAAATCTACCTTTAAATTTCCAACTTCTAAACTTTTTAGAAATTTTAATTCTTTCTTTATTTACACTTTTAAGGAATTCTTCATATCTCCATGTATAAATACAACCAAGATAAAATGAGAGGAAATATCTTTTAAACCACTGTAATTTCCACCAAAATGAGGTTCTTAAGAACATCTGGGTTCTTATAAATCTCCATAATACTAAAAATGGTCTTTCCGACTCTTTAAGATTAAGAAATAATTGCATAAATATTTAATCATTCCTCCTTCTATAGTTTCGTCATTTTTTAACAACCTTGGCTCATCATATATGTTAGTAAGTAAAGTATGTCTTCGATACTTGTCACCCTGAACTTGTTTCAAAGTCTCATAAAACACTTTAGTTAAAGAGGCTTAGATTCATTTATTAAGTAGTAGATGCTGAAAACAAGTTCAGCAGGACAAAACTATCGTTTCTGGATTAATCCTCACCTGTCCTCAACTTGATTCAGGACGAGGACAGGTTTATTTTTTGACAATTCTACTTTGAAGGTTGAGATGGAAAAAATTCTAGTGTCGTGTTGAGCAAATTTCGCACCATTTTTACCATTAAGTTTTGGTCGTTTTTTGCCGCTATATTATATAAGGAGGTATTGGCAATGCGAGGACCAAAACCGAGAACAGTTGTTATCTCGTTGGAACAAGTTGAATCTCTTAAATAGCACCTTCGTTCCGGCAAAACTCAGTACCGTGTGGCTCGTCGTGCACGTATGTTACTTCATCTTCTCTGAAGAAATGTCCCCTTCGCAAATTGGTCAACACATTGATTGCGAGCGGACCACTGTCTCGCGTATCTGCCGGCGATTCGAAAAACGTGGTCTTGACGCCTTACACGATGCTCCACGGTTGGGTGCTCCCCGCCGTTTTTCCCCCCTTGCAGAGAGCACAGATTCAGGCAATTGTTTGTGCACCCCCTGCTGACTACAACCTCAATATTATACACTGGTCTGTCCGGGATCTGGCTACGACTATTGTTGAGAAAAATGTTGTTACATCCATTCATTACAGCACAGTATGTCTCATTCTCCAAGCCTCTGAATTCCAACCACACCGCTCCCGCTACTGGATGACCAGTATGGACCCAGAATTTGTCTCCAAATCAGCCAAGGTGCTTTGGTGCTACGAACGGGCTAAATCTCTCGCCAATAAAGGAGAGGCAGTCCTCTGCGTAGATGAGAAACCCGCCCTCCAAGTGTTTGAACGTGCCGCCCCCACTATCCCCATCTCCCCAAGACATATTGAACGTCAGGAGTTCCATTATATCCGCCATGGTACCGTGAATTGGTTTGCAGCTCTTAGAGTCCATGATGGCAAAGCATGGGGGAACGCCCTCAAGTCCAATAACCACCAGTACTTTCTCGAGGCAATGGATCGTTTGTTGTATGAGCACCGTGACTGGTCTCGAATTCATGTCATCATGGATAATGGCCCAAGTCATATCCATCATGAAGTTTCTGAGTGGGTACAACAGCAAGGAAGACGCATACGCCTTCTCTATTTTCCCACTCACGCTTCGTGGTTGAATCAAGCCGAGATTCTCCTCCATGTCTTCGCATCGAAATACATTAGAAGAAGCTCATGGGACAGCCCAGAAACGTTTGTTGACCATCTTTATAAAAGTAACGATGAGTACAATCAGCGGCTCGCAGAACCATTTAATTAGTCGTTTACTCGTCACAAAATGCGTGACTGGTATTGTTGCAAAATTTCTTCAACTTGACACTAGTGCTCTGTCGCCATTCAAATGATTGATTGGCCGTTGTCCCCGCTGGCGGGGGTAGGGGGGTGGATTCTTCTATTTCAGATTTCATATTCCACCCCCTTAATCCCCCCGCCAGCGGGGGACATCAATTGAGTAGCGACAGAGCACTAGTGTCGTGTTGACTATACTGGACACTGCCATTAACTGAGATATTTAGGGACGGATCATTTTCATCGTTTTTCCTGTAATTTCTTTTGAAAATTAGAAATTGGAAATTAGGTCTTCACTTCTTTCCCCAATTTCTAATTTCATATCCATTTTTAACCGCAAGCTTTCATGCTAAAGTGAACCGTCTCTAAAATCGCAATTTGTAACGGTGTTGAGTATAAATTTCGCACGAATTTTTACTAAAGTTTTGGTTCGCAAAATCCGATAATAATAATAGAGAAACATTTTTAAAGGAGAGCTCTCTCAACATCTCCAGAGCTCGGATTTGACTAGGGTTTAAAACCAACCATTTTTTATCTTCCCCCCAATTTTTACCATCACAACATCACCAATTCCTGATTTATTCCAGGGCTGGCACCATTTTTTTCTTGACTTTCTCCCATTTTTTTGTTTTGCTTATTTGTATATTAGCTATTAACAACTAAACAAAATTAAAAAACATGGGAGGTGTATTTTTATGTTGCCAGCCCTTCGCTCACATAAAAAATATAAAAAATTTGTCAAAAAACATATAAAAAATCTCCAACTATCAGAAAAAGATAACGAAGTTTGCGAAAAACTAAAACTCCTTAATCTGGAGCCTCTCCGCCCAATAGTTGAACCTCTATACAGTCCTTCAAAAGGTTCTACGGCCAGAGCTCCTGAAGACATCCTCCGCTCTTTTGTAGGAATGTCCCTTTATGATTTCATTTCCATTGACCACTGGTATGATTTCCTCTCTGATAAGAAAAATATCGCCTCTGTCTATATTATAGGACAATCTCCTAATACCCTTATTAGCGTAGGAACACATTATCACTTTATTGATCGACTTTGGCAAAATACCTCCAAAACAGAACAAATAGTCAATCTAAAGAACAAAAAGAAAAAATCCGTCAAATCACACAAAAATAAAGATGAAGAGGACATAGAAACGTTGAGAAAAAAACACCATCATATCTTGGCAAAAATCGAAGAAAGAATCAAAACCCGTTATCCTGACCCCTCTATCGTCCCAATGGACAAAAGACATGAAGCTGTCATAGATGCTATATTCCACACAATTGCTGTCCAACCTTCCATTGAAAAAGGTCTGGTGGCTGACAATCAATTCAATGGTGATAGCACTAAAGTAGCAACTTTCGCTAACCCAAACGGACATAAAGTCTGTTTCGGCAAAGATAATTGCCACTGCCCATGTAAAAAATGCAAAGAAGGTAATTGTGACTGCTCTAAAGAAAAATGCTCCTGCAACGGAACTTCCCCCAGAAAACAAACAAAAATTTCGAGCTAACCTATTGTTAATTAAGGAGATATGTTGAAAGTGATTTTGAGACTTTCGTAGCTACAATTGAACAGACAAGTTTATTTCTAATCCTTCATAAAAAATATTATCTCATAAATTGTAAGAATTGTCAAGTATTTTTTTTAAATATTAAAAATATTCGTAGGCACACTTTTAAAATATATTTTGGTCGTATCCTCTTGATACTCATAAACTTAAATTTACTTTTTAGATGATTTTTAGGGGGAAGTTCCGCTGCAATTATAGAAAATTACACGATCCTGATGCCGCCTGGGGTTATGACTCTTACCATGACCGCTTTGTTTATGGTCACAGTATCCACCTACTCTCTGATAGTAAAAATGATTTACCTGTTCTAATTAAACTTACCCCCGCTAACCGCCATGATAGCGTCATTACTCCTCTTCTCCTCTTTAGCGCCAAAAACATCCATCAATACTCATTTACAAATGCAGCTTTTGATACCGCAAGCGATAATTACCCTACTTACAGACTCGCAACTGACTACTGGAAAATTAACTTATTCATCCCTCTTAGAGAAACGACTAAGTCCTCGCAGATTAAATTACCTCGTTCTATAATCAAATTCACCGATAAAGGCACTCCTGTCTGCCTTAATAATATGGAGATGTATTGCTGGGGGTTCTGTAAGGACAGATCCAGAATTAAATGGCGTTGTCTCCTTGTAGCCTTGAAATCTACTCCCGATCTAAAATCCTGCCCTCATCATCTACAATGTTCCACATCTGATTATGGGAGAGTAGTTTTTACTAAACCAGAATGGGATTATCGCCTCTTTACTCCTATCCCAAGAGAAACTCCTTTATGGGAAAAATATTATGATGAACGGTCAGGTTGTGAACGACTAAACAAACGACTGACTAAAGACTACAAATTGGATGAGATAAAAACTACTGGGACTAAACGATGGTTCTTCCGAGCAACAATAGCATCTATTTGTATCCACATAGATGCTTGGTGGACACAACTCAATAGGGAAAAATCTAACACACAACTAAAAGAGTGAACCTCCAAAAGAATATCTCCTAATATTTTTTTCTGAAAAACACCTTCCTTTTACCTACAAGGGAATAATGCGCCCTTTTAACCCCAAAAAATCTCCCTTCTGGGTTGTCAAAGAACCTTTTTCTTCCCAAACTACTTTTCGCTCTCTCCTAATATATTGTTATCAACCTTACCTATCCATTTGTTGAGAAAGCTCAATAATCTAAAAAAGGTTACGGGTTATGGTTAGGAAACCCGTCTGGAAGTTAGGTTAGGAGGTTGGTGAAAGAGAAAGCCTGACTTCTTAACCCCTAAACCAAACTGGCATCTTAACCCTTTTACCAAAAATCCCTTAAGTGATACTCTCTGAAAATGTTGCGAAATTTGCTCAACACGACACTAGTGCTCTGTCGCTACTTAATTGATGGATAAAGTCGTTTCAGTTTAATCCTTGCATCTGGGGTCGTAAATTGCCAATCCACTTTAGCCCCTGCATCATTTCTTTCTGATTCCCAAGCCGCTACTTCTCTTTTCATCTCAGTAATGTTTTCAATTCTTCGTGACAAACACTGCTGGC
>JBFLYA010000266.1 GCA_040757115.1 bacterium
ATATTTAAAAAATTCACTTGTATCCGAACATACTATTTTTGTGCCTTTTTAGGGATATAAGTCAAGAAAAATATTTTTAAAAAAACTTAATTTTTTACTTGACATTTCACCATAAGACTTTGTGAGTTGCAGACTCATGAGCGTTCTCCTGAAAATGAATAGAATACGGATGACACGGATTAGACGGATGAGCACGGATTTTTTATTTTTTAGTAATCGGATTGAGCGGATTAATCGGACTTCTTTTCTGTTTTTTTATCTGCTCAATCCGCTAAATCCGCTTACTACTTATTTCCCTTATTGTAACCGTTCAGGTAATCCTTTACCGCAGAGACGCAGAGAAACAGAGAAGAAAATATCTTTTTTTCGTGTTTTTCGGTATTTAAAAAGGCTTAAAAACAGTTAGTCGAAAGTAAGTATTAAAAGATTATAAACAACGAAAGCCCCGAAATGCACAAAAAAAGGGAATTTCTGTTTCTGGTGAATAGATTTTAATTTTTTCTCTGCGTCTCTGTGTCTCTGCGGTGAACGGTTACCCCTTATTTCCCTTTGCGTTCTTTGCGTGCTTGGCGTGAAACTTCCTTTCCCCTGAAAATCGGGGTTCGGGGATTCTTTTATTCCCGAGCCCCGAGTCCCGAGCCCCGAGCCCCGAGTCCCTTTATTTTCATTCCCCTTGTTGTGTTTCTATTTTCTCACTATGTTGACGAAGTGCCTCTTTAAATCGTTCAGCCGCTTCATTATTTTGAAATTCGTCTAATCCTTGTGCTGATTCACCAAATGGATTTTTTTGCAAATTAGGCGAAGAAGGCTGTGGTGGTAACCCTTTTGAAAATTCCTGCTGAGCCTTTTCACTTTGTGATTGAAGTGCCTGGATAAATTTATCTCTTGCCTCTTTTTCTTTCTCAGTCATCGTGGTTGCTGAAGAGCCTGAAAATCCCTTATTTTTTTGCACGGCGACTTCAAAAGGATTACTTGGAGGAGATACCTCTCTTTGTGGTTTAATCTCAGGCACCCATTTTTGAGCCCATTGCTGTTCAAGCCAGGGAACAAACTCCTTATACTGAAACGGGGTCAAAGTTTGTTCGACATCTATTTTTGTCTTCTCTACAATTTCCACTGTTTTCTTATCCATATTATTTTTTTCGTCTTGCTTCTTCTCCATAGATAGTTTTTCATCTTTGAGTATCTCCTGCCATTCTTGTTGAAGGGTTTCTAATGCCTCTTTTTCTGCTTTAATAATCATCATCATCTTTTGGGTTTGCTGGGGAGTTAATGATAATCTCATCGTCATCTCATCCAAAAATGTAAAATCCGTAGCGAAATAACTAATCATTGGTCTTGTCCCAAAGCTATCTTTTTCTACCTTTTCACCTTCTTTAGCTAAAATCTGCTGTGCCATCCCCATGCTAATCATTAAAATAACCGTTACCATTATTTTTTTCATTTCAAATTCCTCCTTTAATTTAGTAATTTAGTAACTATTCACTACGAAGAGCACGAAGGACACGAAATGGAATTTAATGTCTTGTAATTTTCGGTAGTGTCTGACAATAACTACAATTCTTTTAACCACAAAGCTCACAAAGAGTTTCACAAAAGAGTCAAAGATTTTTGAGAGAATAAATTTTTCCCTTTATTTCTTTGTGTATTGTTTGTGTAATTTGTGGTTAATTTCAGAGACCATCTAATTTTCTTCGTGTCCTTCGTGTTCTTCGTGGTGAATAGTTACCTTTTATTTAGTTGCCACTATAGCCAGATGTCTAACAAATTGTCTTGGGAATTTTCTCGTTATCATCATAGCTAATTCATAAATCCCGGTTTTACTAAGGACAGGAATCCTATTAATAATACCACCTAATTTGAACAAGTTAGTCGTAACCGGTTCGATTTTTACTATTTTAAACCTTCTTGACACTAAATCAATAAATTCTTGATATTTAAAATATCCTGGTAAAATAGGGACAGAAATCAGGATATATCCATCTTTTTTTAAAAGGGTATATAAATTATCAACTATTTCTAAGAGGAAATTTCGTGGAGGATAATATATTACTTCTAAACAAGTTATTAAATCAAAACTTTCAGGTTCAAATTTCAATTCGATAATATCTTGGACTGAAAAAATTACCTTGTCCCCAAATTCACTAAAATAAGTCTTACATCGATTAATAGCTATTTCAGAAATATCTACTGCATAAATTTTATCGCCGATATTTAATAATTTACTGGTAAATGCACCTTCACTACAACCTAATTCTAATATCTGTGGATAATGTCCATGCGGAATCAGTTTAAATGAATTTTCTAATCTCACCTTTTCGGCATAGACATTTTTTGTTCCCCATGGATCCCCTTTTTTTGAATACATATCGTCAAATTTCTCTTGTTGTAATAAATCCATAATAAAAATTATATCAAAAATTTAATACCCTGTCAACTGAATTGTAAGAATTTGTTAAAATTTTCCTTGCCTTTTTTTTAAATATATTATATAATTCAGAGGTGAAAAAGTTTTCTGACTACTATCTACTATTTTGGAGGTTGTAATGAAAGGTATTATTCTTGCCGGAGGAAGTGGAACAAGGCTTTATCCCATAACGCTGGGTATTAGTAAACAACTTTTGCCGATTTACGATAAACCGATGATTTATTATCCTCTATCCGTGCTGATGTTGGCGGGGATAAGAGAAATTTTGATCATTTCAACTCCCCATGATTTACCAAGATTTAAAGAACTCTTCGGTGATGGTTCACAGTTAGGACTAACATTTTCTTATAAAGAACAACCTTTTCCCAATGGTCTGGCTGAGGCATTTATATTAGGGAAAGAATTTATAGGTGATGATGATGTGTGTCTCATTTTAGGAGATAATATCTTTTATGGTGATAGCTTAATTCAGTTACTAAGGAATATCGTTCAAGATATTACTACCTCAGGAGGAGCTACGGTTTTTGGTTATTATGTGAGTAATCCTCAACAATATGGAGTAGTGGAATTTGATAAAGAGGGAAAGGTTTTATCTATTGAAGAAAAACCTAAAATACCTAAATCTCACTATGCAGTTACAGGCCTGTATTTTTATGATAATAATGTTGTTGAGATTGCTCATGGTATTAAACCTTCCTGGAGAGGAGAGTTGGAGATAACCGATGTAAATAAAAAATATTTGGAAGATAATAAACTTAAGGTTGAACTTTTAGGTAGAGGATATGCCTGGCTTGATACAGGAACCCATGAAAGTCTTCTTGAAGCGGGAGAGTTTATGGCGACTATAGAAAAAAGGCAGGGTTTGAAAATAGCCTGTATAGAAGAAATTGCCTATTCCTTAGGATACATAGACAAAGAACATTTATTAAAGATTGGTGAACTTTTGAAAAATAGTCAGTACGGACAATATGTTTTGAGGATAATTAAAAATGAACAATGACCTCATTTAACTAATTCACCAATGCTCAAATGTCTACTTTAACTTATCCACCCCTTCTTTGTTGCCTAACTCTGTATAACCTGCCTACCTACCTGAACGGTTACAATAATCTTTTATGTGCTCTAATTTATTTCTATGTCCTCTCTGTTCCTCTGCGTCTCTGCGGTAAAGGATTACTTGAACGGTTACGGATATTTTTATCCGAAAGTCTTCTTGTTTCTGTAAACTAATTATATCAAAATTTTAATGCCCTGTTAATAGAAAAATTTTCTTCAAATGTGCATTACTCATATCGAAGTGCCTCAACAGGATTAAGTTTAGCCGCCAGATGTGCGGGATAGACACCAAAAAATATCCCGACCAGACAGGAAAAAGAAAAACCAAGCATAATCGCCCAAAATGAGAGAAAGATATCTAAATTCACCATCTTTACTATTAATAAAATCATACCCATTGCCGCACCAATCCCGATTATTCCGCCGGTAAGACAGAGTATCAGGCTTTCAATCAAAAACTGCCAGAGTATATCTTTTTTAGTGGCACCAACCGCCTTTCTGATACCAATTTCACGCGTCCGCTCTCGCACTGCTACTAACATAATATTCATAATCCCAATTCCTCCAACCAACAAAGAAATAGCCGCAATACTACTAATCACAATAGAAATGATATTCGTTATCGTAGAGAGCATTTCAATCATTTCATCCAGGGTAACAACTTCCCATACCTTTCTATTAGAAAAGGTTTTAAACAGATAGTTTTCTACTCGCTCTTTGAGTCCAGAGACACTCACTCCATTCCTGGCTTTAAAGAATACCAGATATATTTCTTGTGCACCAAGTAGCCGTTTCACACAAGAAGATGGTAAAAGTAAGGCATTGTTAGGGTCCATTGGTCCCATCTTTAACTTAAAACCCATTAACCCAATGACCTTGAAATATGTCCCTTCTATATTTATCTCTTGTCCCAAATTTTTTTGCTTTCCAAAAAGTGAATTAAAGAGTTGATGACCGACGACGCAGACCTTTTCTGATGATTTAACCTCATTATCGGTGAATTTTCTACCTTTTATAATCAGGTCTAATCCTCGCACCTCAAACCAGTTGGCTGGCACACCAATCACCGTAATCAGTTTATTTTCACCCCGAACCTTCATTGGAGTAGATAAAAAATACTGGGGGGCTAAATCAGCAATTCCCGGGATGTCCTTTTTCATTGTTTCAAGTTGAGTTTCAGTCAGATAGGCAAATTTATCCACCCGAGTTTCCATCATCTGGTCATTATGGGCAACGACGAGATTAGTTCCAGAACCAGTAATTTCACGAATAATTAGCCTTTTCCCTTCCTCACCAATGGTAATAATTGCCACAATCGAAAAGACACCAATAGTAACCCCTAAAATCGTTAGAAAGGAACGCAGTTTGTATTGCCTTAAACTCTTTAATGAAGACAAAATATAATCTACGAACAAGGTTCCTCCTGAAAATGAGGAAGTAGAAAGTAGAGAGTAGAAAGTAAAGAAAACATCACTGCTCACGCTTATCTCCCCATCTCCCACCTTCTATCTCCTACCTACTATTTTCATCCTCCTATGTGCCGAGTTGTCGGCATGGCCGTTTCTCCTACAATTAGATTATATCATACCTAATCCATTATGTCAAAAGGATTTTGTGTCAATATTCAGAATCCCGTGTTTCAAAATTCTAT
>JBFLYA010000267.1 GCA_040757115.1 bacterium
TAAAATTTTTCGACCTGTGAAATAGGAATATTTTGATCGTAGTTAGTATAAGAAGGGGGATAAGGGGATAAAGGGGATATGGAGATATCAGAGAAGAATATCAAGAAAATCTACTTACTGAGATAATAATTCAATGTATTATCAAGGTACACCAGACACTGGGGCCAGGTTTTCTGGAGAGTATTTACCGCTTTAAAAGCTGCAGGTGTAAAGGTGGCTATTCTTGTAAACTTTGCTAAAGAAAAGGCAGATTTTAGAAGAGTGGAATTAGAATAATATCCCCTTATCTCCTTAATCTCCCTATCTCCTTTTCTTACACCAAGCAGTGGAGTATAATTTTGTTTTTCCCTCGTTGACCTATTTCACAGGTCGAAATTTTTTGGTGTCTTAATCTAGCATAACAGGTTGAAATAGTGTAAGAAAAGGAGATATGGGGATTATGGAGATAAGGAGATAAATTCATTCTAAAATTTTGCAAATTACAATGAATAATCTCCATCTCTCCCTTTATCTCCTTATCTCCTTTTGGACACCAAATCTGCATAGATTTCATTATTAGCGTTATTTTCAGACACCACCAAATTTTCGACCTGTACGGTTAGATTTAGGCTACGAATTTGATATCTCTATGCACCAAAGGTGCAAAGGAATTTATTAGCCCGTAGGTTTCAATCTACGGAATGGATTATTCCATAAAATCAAGCCCCGACGGGGCACAGGAAGATTACCATCTATTCAAACCAGACAGATTTGCAAGAATATTTACCAATAATCTGAATTTTTGCAAACTTGTTGTGGATGAGTATATATAGTTCATTGAATAGTTACGATTTAATAATATGTGGTGTGATAAATATCATTACCTCTGTTTCCTCGGTAATAGTCTTAACCTGTTTAAAGAAGAAACCAATAATAGGAATACTTCCTAAAACAGGTATTTTGACTAATGAATTTTTTTTCTTCTTTTGAGTTAGTCCACCAATAATAATAGTTTCTCCTTCCTTGACCCTAACTTTTGTTTCTACATTCCGTTTATTAATGATAGGTAATCCTTGTGGTGTTCCTTCACCAGCAACATCACCTACTTCAGAAATAATCTTAACAGTAATTTCTCCTTTTTGGGAAATATACGGTGTAATATCAAGGATAATTCCTGATTCAATCGCTTTGAGTGTTACCGATTCATATCCTACCCTGCCACTTAATAATTGATAAAATTCTTCTCTGGACAATTTGATTTTAGCCTGTTGTCCAGTTAATGTAACTACTTTTGGATTAGCTTTAATTTCTGCCTTTCCTTCCTTAACTAACATATCGATGAATGTAATTAGAGCCTGAGAGGTAAGGTCATTAGTAATTGTGTAGGAAATTTTTGAGGTTTTATCCGTTTCCTTTTTGAGCGTCACCGAAGAATCCTTCCATTTAAAATTCCAATTTGTGCCAATATTCCTTATTCCTTCTTTAGATATTTCTGCAATAAGGGATTCAATGACAACCTGTTGTGGTGGGATATCAATCAAAGCGATATCATTTTTAATACGCTCAATAAGGGGATCTGGGGCAGTGATAGTCACCAGATTCTTTCCCTTATTTACCTGGATAAAGGATAAAAAGGATTGCGGTATGAGGGTTAGTAAATCTTCTGCTTGCAAATAGTTCAAATTAAGAAATTCTGTTGAGGTAAGTTTAGCAAATGACGGACCAGTTGGATCAGCTAATCCTACCAGATAGTAATTATCAAATTTACAAAACATATATCCTTTTGGAGCAAGAACCATCTCTAATGCTTTTGATAAAGGGACATCCTGGAGTTCTACCGTAATAACTCCTCGAACAGTATCATCGGGGATAATTGGTATTTTTGCCTGAGTTGATATATCTCGAAGCACTTGAGAGATATCTGTTTCAAAGAAGACATTAGTGATTAATGGTTCTTCTTTTTTCGGCTCTTCTTTGACCTGGATTTCTCCTCTTTTTACAGAAGCAGGTATTGAAGATTCAAGTGATTTAGCCTCCTTTTTTATGGTTTCTATTGTTGAGGCTCCTACTTCTTTCTCTGGCAATATCTGTTGAGGGCTAACCTGAGATTTCTTCTTTTCTACACTCTCCTCTTTTATTACTACTTCAACTTGATTGATTCCTGAAGTAATCTGTGATACTAAGGATGGTTCCATTAACCCAATGGTTATTCTACTTATATGTGTAGGAGTAGTAAGCAATTGGATAATGGAAATGAAAGAAATATAAGAATTTTTCTTTATCTTTTTTCTTGTGTATTCACATTTACATTCTAAAAAGTCTATAACTATTAAAGAAGGGTCTTCTGTGCGAAAATGTTTTAGAATAGGGGTATTAGAAGTTTTTATTATTACTCTTATTTGTCCTTCTTCTTCTTTGATATCAATATCTTTTATCTGATATAATTCCTTACTTTCCTTCTCCTTTTGTAGATATTCTTCTTGCTTTAGAGTAGGAACAGCTGTAAGGACAACTGTGTTATTAACTGACTCCACTAAGGGAATAACAGGAATTCGGAATTCTATTTCGGCAATAGTAGTAAAATCTCTTCCTTCAACGACATTAATCTTTTTTATTATGCCTTGTTCATAGAATTCTGTATCCGACAACCAACTATTTATTGTATCCTCAAAGATTATTTTTGCTGAAAGATTATTAAAGGCACGGATAAGCGAATAATTGGCTTGTTGCTCGGTGATAAAGATAACCTTTGTTTTATTCTTCTCATCTCCTTCTTTTACATCAATATCTAAGAGTTGTGTGTGTTGTGCCCCAAAAGCTGGGCTGAATAAAAATAGATAAAATATCAACCAGAGATAGATTTTTGCTTTTTTACTTAACTGTAAGTTTTTGTTTTTTAGAGATTGGTTCTTTAGCGCCAAAATCGAGTTCCGCAACTGCATAATAATTACCTCTTTTTAATTCTCCCTTATATAAAGATGAGATTATCCTTTTCTGGTTAGGTAAGAGAGGTTCTATTTCTTCCATCAACGGAATGTTAAGTATTTCTTTCCTCTTCTCTTCTTCATAT
Organism: bacterium; assembly: GCA_040757115.1. Classification (NCBI taxonomy): domain Bacteria; species bacterium. Next base: position 3,050 of record JBFLYA010000267.1, read on the forward strand.
ATCCTTAAATTCCCTTTTGGACGGAGATGAATATTCCCTAAATTAACGAAAGTAATAGAGAAAGATAATGAATTATCTTTATTCTTCTGATAGGAGATATTTTCAATTTCAGCCTTTTTTACTGCCGTGTTAGGAATTTCTACAGTAATTGATACCTCTGAGGTAACGGTTGCTTTTTTATCTTTCGTAAGACCGGCAAAACACAACTTAGCATATTTTCCACCATTAACTTCGCGGGGAACCCGAATAGAAAAAGAAAGATTTCGTTTATCTTTTGGAGAAAGGTTAAATTTAGATTGATTAATAGATATCCATTTAGCACAAGAATAAGGTTGGTTACCAGCAGGTAAATAGGAAATTTGGCCATCCTCGTTAACAGCATAATCTTGGGGAAAAACCTCAACCTCTAATTCCGATTGACCTTCATTACGCACTAATATAGAAAAGCTTCGCATCCCTCCAGGAGGTGAGATTAAGTCAATAAAAGATGGTTCAATCCATAGTTTTTCTTTCTTCTGTGCTTCTTTACTGACAGCAATTAATTCCTCTTCCTTCAATTCTTCAATTTTACCCTTAGAAACTTTTATCTTCTTACTTTTGGTTTTTTCTCTCTTCCCTCCATAAACAAATTTAGTTTCTATTATATAGATTCCATCACGGATGTTAGATCGAAAATCTCCTTTAAAATCTCTAATTCCTTCTGGTAAAACAGTCCCTTTCCCTGCGGTAAGAGTAATTGGCTCTCCTCTAAGTTTATATCCTTGTTCATTCTTCAATACCGCTTCACCATTAGCAATAATATGAATATTCCCTGTATTTTTTAACGAGGCTATAATCTCATATCCTGAATAATTTTTAGAGGGCTTTAATTGAATATCTTCTATAACTGCATTGGTAGTAAGTCCATATCCTTTAATCGTCACCAGTAAGAGTGAGGCTAATCGATAGTAGATTGGTGTAGATTTCTCTATCTTCTCAGGAACAATTTCGACCATAATTGCAGAATATCTTCCGCCTAATTCCCCTTTGGGGACAGAAAGTTTACACATCACTTGAATGGCTTCATTCCCGCGCAGCACCTTTTCTTTTGGTAGAATAGTTAACCATTGGGTACAAGAATATTTAGAGGTACCTGGCTTAGGAAATAACACCTTTCCTTCTCTCTCTAAAACTAAGTCTGTGGCATATAATTTTATCTGCAAATCATTCTCACCATTATTTGTCAATAATAAAGGAAATGTTTTAACTGCTCCCTGGACGGTAGATAATTCTATGATTGGTGGAGTTAAAGTAAGTTTAAGCTCTGAATTTGAAACAGCAGGAAAAGTAGATAGAGCACAAAATATACATATCCACTTTATTAACTGATAGGAATTTGTTTTTTGAGCATTTTTGATGTTACCTTCACTTTTACTCATTATGGAGATATTTTACCATAGATTTTATTTCCTGTCAACAAAAAAATTCGACCTGTGAAATAGGAATATTTGAGAGCGTTGCGTAGGACATAAAGTTATATCTCTGGTCCCTGGCATTGTGTTACCTCATTTCTTGCCATCTTTTTGTATTTCTTGACATTTTGGAGTCCCAAAAGACAACCCAGAGGGTCATTAACCAGTCGATATAGCAGTTATTATTCAAAACTTTACTTACAATTAAATACTCGTAACTACTCGTAGTGAATTAACAAGTTATGCGTGAACCATTACTACACTATGTCAAATTAATGCTATAACTCTCTATATTTTTAGACAATTAGGGATGGTTTCTTTTATCGTTTTCCCTATGATTTTTGTTGGAAATTGGAAATTAGAAATTGGGCTTTTGTCTCTCTCCCTAATTTCCAATTTCTAATTTCAATCCGCAATTTTTCAAACAAAAGTGAACCGTCCCGAGAATTCTACCTCATCCTTCATTTAATGTCCCATAGGGACAACATATCGGTAGAAATAAATATCACACAAATAATGTCCCATAGGGACAATATATCGGTAAATGGCTTTCCATAAATTTTCTACTAC
>JBFLYA010000268.1 GCA_040757115.1 bacterium
ATGCCCTGGAGTTACCTTATCAACCAGGGAAAACAGTCAAATCATTTTGTGGGGATTCATACTGTAGTGCCAAAACTCAACCTCTCTGCTCTGTAAGTTGTTGATAATACAAGACTTATTTTTTTAAACGGCGAACTTGGGTTACCGTATTTCTCGGATAACTCTGCTATCTTGCGCAGTTGCTCTGGAGTAACATTACCTCCCAGAATTCTTACTCGAACGCTAAACAGATTCTTCTGCCGCTGGGCAATAATTCCACCGGCTTTTACTTCTTCAAGATTTAATGCCATCTGATATTCCTTCTGAAAATAAGGAAGTAGAAAGTAGAGAGTAGAAAGTAATGAAAACATCATTCCTCACGCCTATCTCCTTACCTCCCACCTTCTATCTCCTACCACTATTTTCATCCTCCTTTCTCCTAAAAATAGCCGTGAGAATAGAACACGGATGACACGGATTTAACGGATTTTCGCTGATTTTTTTCTCTTTTTTCTATCTTATATCTATCCGCGAATATCCGCATCATCAGCGTGCTATTATTTTTCATCGTCATTTGTGCCCACTCCCTGTGGACATGGCCGTTTCTCCTAAAAAAAGACCAAAGACCAACTTACCTACTCTCTACTTTCTACTCCCTACTCTCTATTCTCTTCAAGTCTTCTAACGGCTTTGTGATTTCTATATCTTTCAAATTCACACCTTCTTTTAATTCCTGAGTTGCTTTCCTGAACTCTTTTATTCCTCGACCTATTGCCTGTCCTAATTCAGGTAATTTCTTAGGGCCAAAGATAACCATTGCTATGATGAGAATAAGTATCAATTCTGGCATCCCTATTCCAAACATAATTAACCCTCCTTCCTTCGGTTATAGTCTATAGTCTATATAGCACTTATTAATCGAAATTTGACATAGATATGGTTCTGAAATTCCAAATCACAAATTCCAAATTCCAAATAAATTCAAATAACCAAAATTCAAAACATTACTTCCATAGTTTGTATTTAGGACTTGAAATTTGGTGTTTATTTGAGATTTGGTGCTTGTGATTTGGGATTTTTTTTACTTATCCACTCTGAGTAAAGTTTTGACTAATAACTGCTATAGTCTATGGTCTATGGTTCTATGTATTAGCAGTCTTTTGTTTTTCCTTTTCCTCATCACTATTAGATGATACTGATTGTTTAAATCCTTTAATCCCTTCTCCTAAGGATTTACCAAGTTGTGGTAATTTATTCACCCCAAAAATAATGACCACAATTAGTAAGATAACTAATAATTCCGGCATACCAAGTCCAAACATTCCTTATTCACCTCCTTTATCTCATCACCTATCTTAATCATACCACCTTTTAGAACTCGGGCAAAGATTCCTTCCTTAGGCATAACGCAGTCCCCTGCCTGATAGTAGATAGCGCATCTGGTATGGCAGACCTTGCCTATTTGACTTACCTCCAAAATGACATCATTACCTACCTGAATCTGGCTACCCACGGGTAAAGAAAGCAAATCTATACCTGAGGTAGTGATATTTTCGGCAAAATCTCCTGGGGAAACATCAAGTCCCATCTGCCGCATCTTTTCAATTGATTCTTGAGCCAAAAGGCTAACCTGGCGATGAGAGGTTGCAGTCTGTTCCTCTATGCTGAGATTAGCATGGCCATTGGCTTTAAGCCCACACCCTGCTATTACTTCCCAGCTCCCATCTACCGGCTTCTTCCGCTGCCCCTTGTTCTTGCTGATATTAACAGACACCACACAAGCTATCTCTTCCTCCAAAAAGCGGTTATCGTCTATCGTTGATGGTTTATAGTTTATAGTGTATAGTTGATGGTTGATAGTCTATAAACTATAAACGATAAACTATAAACGATGTTCTACCCACCAATTGCTACCATCTGGCGATTGCCTTTTAAATTAAAGTTGCCAGAGATAGGCTTTGATTTTATTGCCTGAATGATGATTTGCGTCAATTCATTATCACTGGCACCTTCTCGCAATGGACCCTTTAAATCAAATTCCGTTGTTTGGCCCAGGCAAACCCGCAAATGCCCATCAGGGGTTAAACGCAGGCGATTACACCTCTGACAAAAATGGTCACTTATCGACGAGATAAATCCCAGCTTGCCGCAAGCCCCCTTTATCTGGTAATATTCTGCAGGACCGTTACCTGCTTCTACCTTAGCGGGAACAAGGTGGAAGTATCTTGCCAGTCTTTCTTTTACTACCCAGTTAGGCAGATACTCCCTCTGCCATTCAAGCTTGTCTTGCCTGCCAATAGGCATAAACTCGATAAATCTAACCTCAAGTGCTCTATCCAGGGTTAGCCAGGCAAAATCCTCTACCTCATCAGCATTTATCCCATTCATTACTACCATATTTACCTTTACTGGTTTTAAGTTGGCTCTTAATGCCGCATCAATCCCGGATAAAACAGCCTTAAGATTACCGCCTCCGGTAATTAGGGTATAACGCTGTTCATCTAAGGAATCCAGGCTGATATTAACCCTCTTGAGACCTGCCTGTTTCAATAAGGGGGCAGATTGGGCTAAGAGTGTCCCGTTGGTGGTTAATGCTAAATCCTCTAACCCTTCAATCCGGAATAGTTTTTCAATCAAATGGTTAACATCCCGTTTAATCAAGGGCTCACCACCGGTAATCCGTATCTTTTTTACCCCCAGCCGCACCATTAAAGAGGCAATCCGCACAATCTCTTCATACCTTAAAACCTCAAAATGGCTCTTCTTACCAATCTCTTCAAAAGGACGGCAATAAAGACACCTGAGGTTACACATATCCGTAATCGAAAGTCGTAAATAATCAATCTGGCGATGATAATTATCTATGAGCATAAAACCTCTTCACTATCAAGACCTGCCAATCACAAGTTGTGAATAGCGCCTAATCCATTCCAAAATCATTCCAAAACCACAGGCAATGGCTAAGTTATTGGTAAAGACAGCAATTATTCCAATTAGACAGGCTAATAGAAATCCCTTTTCTCCGATTAAGTCGCTAATCAAGAGACAATGTTTTAAACCTACATACATTACCATTATACCAAGAATAGCTGGAGAAATCAACTTAAATATTTCACCCATTCCTTTGCCGAAGAAGAAAGCCAATCCTATATAAATGCTACCGATGATGATGCAGGCTATCCCTGTGCGTGCTCCGAAGCTATAATGGGCAGTTAAACCACCTGAACCATGACAAATAGGCATTCCCCCAGACAACCTATGACCATATTAGCGGTGCCTAATCCAAGACACAAAGAGGTTTCAGTAACTCGCCTGGCTTGCTGACCAAAGTATTTTCTAGCTACATCTGTTGTAGAAATAATTGAATTGCCTAATGTTAAAGGTAATTGTGGAATGACTAAAAGAAAAAAGGCGTTAATAAAATCGTCAATCTTAGGAATAGATAGACTGAATTCTGGCATATTAAACATTTGGATGGCAGAATGCTCCATTCCTCTGGTTAACAAATTTAGCCCTATTCCCCAGATTAATATGGCAATTGTAGCAGGAAACCCTTTATTCCAGAGAAAAATAGATATAATCACTAATCCCCCAAAAATCATCAGCAGTTGGAAAGGTATTCCTCCTGATAAACCACAACTACCCTCGGAGATGATTGATTTAGTAATCATCTTCCAACTTGTATTTACTAACATCAACCCTATTCCTAACTGTATTCCTTTTATTATTGGCGGGCTAAACAGACAAGTCAAAAGTCTGGTTAATCCAGTTATTGCCAGTAACAATAAGATTATCCCCATTAATATCCCTGCGGCATAAATTAATGAAGGGCTGAGACTATTAGCAATAGCAATAGCCGCTAAGGCTTTTAAGGGTTGAACAGGCATCGGTAGTTTATAATAAAAACCAGCAATTATATATACCAATCCAACCATCAATAAACTCACTGTGGCATTCAATCCATTTATAGCGATAAGAGATACATAGATTGGGAGGAGTGTGGGAATATCTCCTAAGGCACCAGATAATTCAGTTAAGAATGTTTTTTTATTATTTTCTTTCATTATATCTCCTGAAAATGGGCTGTCTGACCTGTCGGACAATCCCCTATGTTTTCCTCAATCCAGCAAATATGCCTCAACCTCTATTCCTTGTTTCAACTCCGTTACCTCTTCAGGCACTACCACTAAAGCATTGGCTAAGACGAGAAATTTCAATATCCCGGAACCCTGCGGTCCGGTTGGGAAGGCTTGATAATGATTATCTTTCCTCTCTATTCGGACCCGCAAAAAGAATTTTCTACCTGGTTTTTTTCTGAAGTCCTGCATCAATTCTGCCTTGACCACTGTTCGATAAATATCTTTATGCCCCATCATCTTAAGCAAGGCAGGTCGAACAAAGATCTCAAAGCAAATTATGGCAGAAACAGGGTTACCTGGTAAGCCAAAAATAGGTTTAGTATTATGCAAGGCAAAGGTAATGGGTTTGCCAGGCTTTATAGCAACCTTAGTAAATTGGACCTCTGCACCTATATCTTCAAGCACCTTCCCTACTAAATCATAGTCCCCCATAGAGACTCCGCCGGAGAGAATGACAACATCAGATAATACTAATGCGTTAAGTATAGCCTCTTTTATCCTCTGGCTATTATCCGGAACAATCCCCAGTTGCACAGGTTTTGCCCCCACCTGCCTTACCTGAGCCTCTAAGGCATAGCCATTGCTATTTCTCTTTTTGCTCCAGGTTAGTTCCTCATCTAAATCTATCAATTCATCGCCTGTAGAAATTACACTTACATAAACCTGTCGGATAACATCTATTTCTTTGCTACCCAGAGCTGACAGCATACCTATCTCTTGAGGTCGAATAACGCTATCTTTTTTTAATTACCAGCTCTCCTTGAATTACATCCTCACCCTTTAACCTAACATTTTCACCCTTCTCAACAGGGTAAAATATTTCGACCTGTGAAATAGGTCTATCCTTTTTATTTATGCAGCCTTTTTTAGCTCAAAGAGTATCTGCCTCTTCTTAATCCAATTATCTTGTTCATTGTTTTGGTGCAAGGTAATAACTGAAGCCAA
>JBFLYA010000269.1 GCA_040757115.1 bacterium
GAGGATGTGGCTATTTTGCGACGATGTCCAAAAGAAATCGAGATAACGGTTGGGTATTAATGATTATGTCTTTAGTCAGTCCTGCCCTTCTGGCTACCCCTACTCCTAATTTCATCATCCATAATTGTTGGAAGTGATGGGCATCGGTATCAATTACAAATTTACAGCCAAATTCTTTTGCCCTTCGGCAGTTTATATCATTCAAATCCAGCCGTTCATAATAAGAATTTATCTCAAGCACAGTTTGAGTTTGGCTTGCCTTTTGTAAAATCTTCTCCAGGTCAATTTCATATCCTTCCCGAGTGCCAATTAATCTTCCGGTTGGATGAGAGATTATATCGACTAAAGGATGCTCCATTGCCCGACAGATTCTCTCGGTTACATTATGTTTGAATCCCATATGAATTGCGGCAACAACTATATCTAACTGCTCTAATATTTTATCTGGATAATCTAAAGTTCCATCGGGTTTTATATCTACTTCATTGCCGGCTAAGATTTTAATTCCGCCAATCTTTTCGTTTAATCTTCTAATTTCCTCAATCTGATGTAATAATTCATCGGCGGTCAAGCCACCGGCATATTTAACCGATTGAGAATGGTCACAGATAGCGATATATTTATATCCAAGGCTTTTCGCATAACGGGCAATATCTTCAATTGAAGAAGAACCATCAGAATAATTTGTATGAATATGAATATCTCCTTGAATATCATCAAGTTGCACTAATTGGGGTAGATTGCTTGCTTGTTCTATCTCTCCTAAATCTTCCCGTAATTCTGGAGGTATCCAGGGTAAATCCAGTGAAAGATAAACATCCTCTTCGTTTTTCCCACCAATCCTCTCCTCACCTTTAAATACACCATACTCATTTATTTTCAATCCCTTTTTCTTTGCCATTTCACGAAGTTTAATATTATGAGCCTTTGAACCAGTAAAGTATTGCAGTGCCGCACCAAAAGACTCCTCCTCAACTACACGCACATCTACCTGTATTCCATCTTCAGTAATTATTGAACCTTTAGTCTCACCAGCGGCTAAGATTTCTTTCACCTGCGGTAAATGGACGAAATAATCAATTATCTTTCGCCCATTTTTACCTGTAACTAAAATATCAATATCGCCAATCGTTTCTTTTAATCGACGCAGACTTCCCGCGGGTGAAATTTTAGAGACCTCAGGTAATTTCTGTAATTTTGTAATTAATTCCTCTACCAGAGGCAAGGCAAATCCCAGTAAGATTCTTTCTCTGCTTGCCTGAAATAATTTAATCCCTCTTTTGATGTTTTCTATCTTTTTCTCACCCATTTGAGGTAATCTGGCTAAAAAACCATTTTCAATTGTTCGTTGCAGGTCTAATAGATTTTTAACCCCTAATTCTTTAAAAACAAGGGCTAAAGTTTTTGGTCCTAATCCCTGGATACCAAGTAATTCTATCAAACTATCCGGGACATCAGCCTTAATTTCCTCGTATTTTGTCATCATCCCTGTTTTTATGTATTCATCAATTTTCTTTGCAATCCCTTCCCCTACCCCATCAATTTCCATTAATTTCCCTTGTTTTGCCAGTATTTCAATATCATCCGTTAGGTCTTCAATTACGCGTGCCGCTTTACGGTAGGCATTAACCTTAAATGGATTTTCTCCTTTAAATTCTAAAATATCCGCCATATGATTGAAGATATTCGCAATCTGGGTATTTTTAATGGTAATTCACCTCTGTTGTAAGATGTAGGCATTCTGTATTTTATCTTTCCCCTGATAGATTCCGATATGCCTCCTGTATCTGAACAAACTTTTCATGAGCTAATTCTTTAAATTCATCACCCAGATGATTAACCTTATCCGGATGATACTTAGCGGCTAAATTAAGATAAGCCTTCTTTATCTCCTCTTGAGTGGCGTGTCGTGATACTCCAAGAATAGTATATGGATCTTCATCTATGTTCTCTTTTCTATCCTCTCTCTTCTGTCCTTTGTTTTCTGTCCTCTGATATGAAGTATATCTCCGAGGCAAATAAACATTAATAAACCAATATGTTAATCCTAAGACTATGAAATCATCTATGAGACTTATGAAATGAAAACCTGGCAGAAGGTCAATCGGACTGATAAGATAAAGGATAGCGCCTCCATAACATAATATTTTCCAGAACCAATTCATCTTTGTTGCTCTCCTTTTACTGAATACTTACTTACTGGCAAACTAAAGGTAAAAGTAGCTCCCCCTTCCGGCGGGCAATCTACCCAAATTTTGCCTTGATGATGGTCAATAATCTCCTTACAAATAGCCAGACCAAGCCCCATACCTGTTGGTTTATCAGATAAAATATTATCTTTTATCTGATAAAATTTATCAAATATTTTCTCTTGTTCCTCTGTCCTAATTCCAATTCCTGTATCACTAACTGAAATCCAAATTTCATCCTGAGCATTCGTTGCCGTAATCTTTATCTCTCCTCCAGAAGGAGTAAAATTAACAGCATTATTTATCAAATTAATTAGGACTTCTACCAATTTATCCTCATCACCATAAACATAAGGCAGATTATCTGAAACTTCCATTTTTAATTCTACCCCTTTTTTATTAGCCACGACACTCATTTTAGACACGGTATCCTCTATTATTTTATCAATAGAGATATTCCTTTTTTCCCATTTCAGTTTACCTATTTCGATTCGTGATAGAGTTAATAAATTATTAATTAACCGACCTAATCTCTCACTTTCGTCATTAATAATCCGGAGAAATTCCATTCTTTCATCTGGCTCTATCTGTTCATCCAATAGTATTTCTGCTAATCCTTTTATTGAAGTCAGCGGAGTTCTTAGTTCATGAGAGACCGTTACCAATAAATCAGATTTTACTTTGTTTAATCTCTCCAATTCTTTATTGAGTATTTCTAACTCATTGCGTTCTTTTTCCACCTCCATCAGAGAAGTTCTCAAGACTCTGGTAGTTTTCTCCCATTCGTCATAGGCATGTTCTGCATCTTTATCGACCGTCTCGAGTTCTCTTTTTGTTTTTTTTAATTCTTCAGTCAAGCGGATTTTCTCAAAAATTTTCTTTAGTTTAAATTGCAGGATTTCTAAAAAAATTGGTTTAGTAATAATATCCAGGTATTGAGGGTTAAATTTACTCAGAATGGTCGTAGGTTCACCGAGAGCAATAATGGGAACATTTTCACCAATGTCTTTTATTTCCAGGGTATTATCTAAATCCATGATAACTAATGGACATTTATCTTTAGTAATTCTGAATTCCTCGGATGTAGAAATAACCTGTGGTAAAAATCCTTCCTGTTCACAAAGTTTTTTTAGAACAGATATTATCTGGCTATCTTTGGATACAAGAATAATAGAATCCATTTTTTATTATCCTAAGACGACAATAGCATCAGTCAAATTATGGAAGGTGCTGATTTTAAAGATTTTACCTTCTTTTTCTTGCTGAATTGGAGCAATTTCACCATAGGTATAAAATCCTATGAGAGGGACATTTTCACCTAAAATGCCCTGGATAGCATCAATTTCTTTTTGTGTTCTGCGACCAAAGACTTTTTTCCGGGCACAGCAGTCAAAAACAAAGATAGCCGCTGGCGTGGTATTTTTTCCTAAATTTGACAAAGCGTATTCTGAGGCATCCCTGGCGGCTTTAATCGCATCAATCGTTGTTCCAGTAGTCATTTTGACAGTAGCACCTTGAGGAACCTTGCCAGCAAAAGTAACTGTTCCTAATTTTCTATCGACAGCCACCGGACAACGAAGATATCGTTGATTATTTTCATCAATTACGCCAAAGGGAAATTCAAACGCCACCTGGGGTAACTCATCTGCCCTTTCCCCCAGATATTCTTCATAGAGTTTAAAGACACTTTCTCCATCAAGTTCATAAACAACATTTCCTTCTGCCTTAGTTACTATTCTATCACGACCAATAAATGTCCAGCCATGTTTTACACCAGTACTTACTTTTACATTCCCGGAGATTAAAAGCCCAACTGCACCATTGGTTATAACCTGATTATCATAGTATTGATATGTTTTTTGAAATTCAAACCCATCGCCGGCTAAACCACCGACAATGTGAAATTCCTCTCCTAAAACTTCCTGTGCACCTCTAACCAAATCCACTCCATTGGCTTTAACTCCATCTCCAAACAAAAAGAAAACAGATATTTTTTTTTCATTACCACGATTATCCATAGCCATTTGAGCCGTCATCAAACCTGTTTTTTTTGCATCTATATTTGCCTCAAGCCCATATCCCATTGAAAATGATAGGGCATCTGAATTTAGTATCATTAGAGAAACAGAATCTTCCATATAACCAGTGGTAAGTATTTCTCCATCCGTAGAACAACCTACCAGAGGAGCATTTTTAATAACTGAATTTACGCCATTAAGCATTTTCTCCTGGTCATACTTAATTGCACTAAAGACAAAGACAGCATCTGCCCTTCCATTAGTTTTTTCCATAGCCATTTCAGCCGCCTTAATCCCAGCGGTAAAGGCATCTTCTGAACTGTGACAATATCCTACTGCGGCTTCTATTCCCATGATGTTTTACCTCCTTGTATTTGGTAATTGTGCCTTTCACGAAATTCACAACATGTTGATTTGCTTGTAGTTACAGATACACTCTTTTTCTTATTGCCCTCCTGTCATCTAACTCCTTGATTTCAAAAGAGTTGCAAACGTCAATTTCTTGCTTTTTCTTGATTTTCACCCCTTTTAAATAGGGGTGGAGGGCAATTTTACTTTTTTCCCTCTACCCAGAGGGAGGCTACACTTACCCCGGGTTTGCAGGCAATTCCCCCTTAATAAAGGGGGTTAGGGGGTTGTGATTGTTCAATCCATCCTTCAATTGCCCTTAAAACATTGTCTATATCTTTCTTTACATCACTATCATTGAATCTTATGAGAGTTAAACCCATAGACTTTAATTTCCATCCCCCTTAATAAAGGGGGCATAGGGGGTTGTTTCTTTCCATATCGTACTCAAATCTACTCTCGTTGTGGGTTTCTCCATCAATTTCAATTACCAGTT
>JBFLYA010000270.1 GCA_040757115.1 bacterium
CAAAGAATTACAACTACTTTATTTATAAATGGTTATACTCTTGTTCCTCAATAGTTGAGCATTTTCATTTGACCTAATCTTTAACTCTATATGCTTTAGTCTGTTCTGTAAATTTAGGAATTATCAGGTTTCATAAAAATAGGTTATCATATAAGGAGAGTATTTGTCAACAAATTTTTATGTTTTTAGGAGGGTTGTTTATGTGCCGGAGTAGATGGCTTTTCATTATCCTTTCCTGTATCATTGTTCAGATAGCCTATGCCGAACCTATCCAGATTGGTATCTTCCTGGGCGATAGCTATTCCAAAACCGGCCTTAAGGCAATTAAGGAGATAGAAAAGGAGTATCCCACCATAAAAGAGCAGGTCTGTTTTCATCTTTATACCAGCCGCAGGATTAAGGATAAAAAGGATATTAGCAATATTGCTTCCTCAAAGACCATTTTTTTCTTCTACATTCATGATAGCCAGATAGTTGAAATAGCAAAGCCCGATATTGAGACGGTAATAAAAAAGGGAGGACGAGTCTATGCTGTAAGTGGGCCATATAAAAAGGAACATCAGGATATGGGGCTTATCGATGATGAAAGGATCACCGCTTACTATAAAGAGAATGGGATAGCAAATATAAAGAATATGATGCTCTTTACCCTCCATAGGGACTTTGGGATTGACCTGCCGTACAAAGAGCCGGTTCCGGTTGTTATCTTTGACTTCGGCATATATCTACGGCACAGAGGCACAGAGGCACAGAGGGAAATAAATCCTGGCACCAACACTGACACCGACTCTCAGATTGTAGAGACACTTGAGGACTTCTTGAGGTTATACCATCCCCAGTCGCAGGACAAATGGATAGCCCTTACCTTCTATAAAACCTCCTTTTACTCAGGCAATCTAAGCCACATCAACGCCATAATTGACGGGCTTGAAAAAGGTGGATTCAATGTCCTGCCAGTATATGGCTATCCACCGCAAGCGGTCATAGAGAGGTATCTTCTTCCTATGCAAGGAAAGCTTCGGCTTATCATCGGACTTTCGTTGAAGATGGGTATAGACCCAAAGGTATTAAATCCATTGCTTGAAAAGATAGGCGTGCCGGTGATTAATGCCATAACCCTATATACCCAATCAGCGGATGAATGGAGAAAGTCGTCGGTTGGTCTTGATATACTTGAGCGGGTATGGCTGGTTGCTTTGCCTGAAATACCAGGAATCATCCAGCCAACGGTTATTGCCACAAAGGAAAAGATGGTAGATGCAGAAACCGGGATGGAGTATGTAGAGGAAAAACCATTACCAGAAAGGATAAATCAGCTTGTTAATCGGGTAAAGGCATGGATAAACCTTCAGGATAAACCAAACAGGGACAAGCGGGTAGCGATTATCTATTACAACTATCCGCCAGGTAAGCAAAACATCGGTGCCTCTTATCTGAATGTGCTTCCGCAGAGCCTTTGGGAGATACTTAATAGGCTAAAGGCTGAAGGTTATGATACAGGTGCTGATGAGATTACCAAAGAGCAACTCTTTCATGATATCCATAGATACGCAAGGAACATCGGCAATTGGGCACAGGGTGAGCTGGATAGACTTGTAAAAGCAAGGGCGCCAATCCTCATTCCCATTTCTACCTATAAACAATGGTTTAAAGAATTGCCCGAAGGCTTTAAGAAAGCAGTGATAAAAGATTGGGGAGAACCAGAAGAATGTAAGATTATGACCTGGGTAAATCCTGATGGGAAGAAATTTATCGTTATCCCTGCTGTCCAATACGGAAATATACTCTTTACCCCGCAGCCCTCACGCGGCTGGGAGCAGGATATCAAAAAACTCTATCACGATGTTACCCTTAGCCCACATCACCAGTATGTTGCCTTTTATTTGTGGCTCAAAAAGGTTTTTTCGCCAGATGCAGTGGCACATATCGGCACTCACGGAACACATGAATGGCTTAATGGTAAAGAGGTAGGTTTTACTGATTGCGACCCACCAGAGGTGTTGATACAAGATTTGCCTAATATCTATCCATATATTGTTGATGATGTAGGAGAAGGGCTTCAGGCAAAGCGTCGGGGTATGGCGGTGATTATCGACCATATGACCCCACCATTTAATAAGGCCGGTCTGAATAAAGAACTCAAAGAACTGGCTGCCGTTATCAATGACTATAATGTAGCCATTGACAAAAGCCCCTTGCTTGGCCAGGCCAGGTTGTCGGAGATAAACAAGATGGCTAAGCAGATGGGGCTGTTAACTGATTTAGGACTAAAAGGGATAAGCTCAGAGGAGGAGATAGAGATGATAGAGCACTACATCAAGGAGATAGCCGAGAAGCAGACACCTTTTGGCTTACATACCTTTGGGAGGTCACCTGAGGAAAAATATCGGAAAACAACCGCTGAGGCGATTATCTCCATTGAGCAAAATCTGACTGATGAGGAAAAACACAAGCAGATAGCCGAGATTGAAGAGAGAATAGTTAAGTCTGGACAGAGGGAACTTGATTCCTTTATTGCCGCACTCTCAGGGAAATACATCCCTGCCGGACAGGGCAATGACCCCATCAGAAATCCCAATTCCCTCCCTACTGGCAAAAACTTCTATTCCTTTGACCCAACAAGGATTCCTGCAAAATCTACTTATGAAATAGGGGTAAGGTTAGCCCAAGAGCTTATTGAGGGCTATAAACAGAGGCATGGGACATATCCAGATAAACTTACCTTCAACCTCTGGTCAGTTGAGACCATAAGGCAGGAGGGTGTAATGGAGTCCCAGATTATGTATCTTATGGGTATAAGACCAAAATGGGACGAGCGGGGAAGGGTCGTTGGGGTCGAAGCAATACCAAGAAGTGAACTTGGCAGACAGAGGATAGATGTAACCATTGTTCCAACAGGACTCTACAGAGATTTGTTTTCCAATCTTATGGTACTCCTGGACAAGGCGGTAACATTGGCAAAGGAACAAATTGAGGATGACAACCTCATCCGGACTAATGTGCTGAAGACAAAAAAGATGCTTGTAGAAAAGGGGATAGAGGAAGACAAGGCAGAACGGCTTGCGTCTGTGAGAATCTTCACGGAGCCTTCAGGTGCTTATGGCACTAATCTGAGTAATGTCATCCCCTTATCCAACACATGGGAGAATGAAAGACAAGTGGCGGATGTCTATTTTATGCGGATGAGTTATCTTTATGGTCAAGGGTTTTGGGGAGACAAAGGACAAATTGCGGATTGCGGCTTGCAGATTGCAAATTTGAACCCCGAGTCCCGAGTTTGGACAGAGGATATCAGCCTGACCCTCTTCAAGAATGCCTTATCCGGCACAAAGATAGCAATTCACGGCCGCTCGAGTAATGTTTATGCTACTCTGGATATCGATGACGTCTTTCAGTATCTTGGCGGGACAGCAATGGCAATTCGTGTAATTGATGGAAAGACCCCTGAGGTTTATATTACCAATATGTCCAATCCCAAGTATCCAAAGCAGGAAACGCTGGAAAAATTTATGGGCAGGGAGATGCGGACAAGGTATCTCAACCCCGAATGGATTAAGGAAATGATGAAAGAAGGGTATGCCGGTGCAAGGTTTATAGATAAGATTGTTGAGCATCTGTGGGGTTGGCAGGTTACTGTGCCAGAGGCAGTTGATTCTGCTAAATGGAATGAGATGTATGAAACCTATGTTCTGGATAAGAATGGGTTGGGAATAAAGGATATGTTCAGGCAGGCAAAGAATATGTGGGCATATCAATCAATAGTAGCTCGAATGCTTGAGACGGTAAGGAAAAATTATTGGAAACCCGATAAAGAGGTTATAGAGACTCTGGCAATAGAATATGCAGATACTGTTCGAGAGGTTGGACTTGCTTGCTGTGACCACACTTGCAATAACCCATTACTGACGAAGTTTACCTCATCTGTGCTGGTTTCTGTGCCAGGTCTCTCATCACAGGTTCAAGGGCTGGCAAAGGCATTAAAGTCAATCCAGCAACCAAACTCACCACAAGTCAATAATAGCCAGAGGACAAAATCAGAGGTAAAGATAATTGTGCCTGACAATAAAGGAAAGGCAGTGGAGGGCTACGAGATGAAGAATGTTAGCGATTCTGGTGGGGCATCTTCAGCACCCATTCCGTATTTATTTATCACCGGGTTTCTGGCCTTTCTCGGACTTATTATGTGGGGTTGGAAAAGCAAAGGTAAATAATATTTTTCTTACTTTTTCCCCTTGACACCATTTATCAGCTGTGATAAAATCGTCTATTGGTGGTTAAATGAAAAAAATATATCTTATTGGAATTGGCCCTGGCGGTCCTGATTATCTTACTATTCAGGCAATAAATATAATGAAAAAGATAGATGTATTCTTCATCCTTGAGAAGGAAGGAAATATTGAGTTTCCCAAGATGAGGCTGGAGATACTAAAAAGGTATCTGGATAAAGACACATATCGAGTCGTGACGGCAAAAGTCCCAAAGCGTCCAAAGAGTAGTCCGTATAAAGAAGGGGTTGAACCCTTACGTCCACTTTAAATGCTACTTTGATAATCTCTTCTCTAATTTTCTCATATTTTAAACCCCTTCTATTTTATCCGTGTCAATCTGTGTTAATCCGTGGCTGAACAGTTACAACTACGCAGGGGATTTTTCGGGTATTTTTTGTTGACGGACAATCTTATTTTCGCGTAATTCTTTTATGGCAATTGTGTTAACTCTTTCCCCTTCAGCCTCATCAATTAGCGGGGTTGCACCATCCAACAATTGAATAGCCCTTTTAGCGACTAAATTCACTAATTCATAACGATTATCTACCTTTTTTAAAAGCTCTTCCAATGGAATTAAACTCATCTACCCTCCTTAAAAGATTATAGTGATTTTTTTATTATGTCAAGAAATTTTAGTAAGCGTTCAGGTAGTGTAACAAAAGGAGATGTGGAGATTAAGGAGATAGGGAGATATTATTAAAAAAATTGAAATTAATAGAAACTAATAGAAATTTATGGAAATTTGTTGTTTTCCACAATCAA
>JBFLYA010000271.1 GCA_040757115.1 bacterium
TCCTCCAAATGGTTCTAATGCTCCTGGAACTGTAGTCCAGTTCAGATGGAATCCTTCCCCCAGAGCAAATAATTATTGGTTACAGGTATCATTAGACAGCGGATTTACTAAACTTGTGTTTGATAAAACTATTGGAAATTATATAGGAGTAAACATAACTGGCTTTCCGGATAATGGCACTCAGTACTGGTGGCGAGTGAAGGCAGGTAATTCATTAGGCTGGAGTTCATGGTCTTCGGAATGGAACTTTACTAATGGACCAAGTAGCCCTCCTGATCCACCCACATTAAGCTCTCCTCCAAATGGTTCTAATGCTCCTGGAACTGTAGTCCAGTTCAGATGGAATCCTTCCCCCAGAGCAAATAATTATTGGTTACAGGTATCATTAGACAGCGGATTTACTAAACTTGTGTTTGATAAAGCTATTGGAAATTATATAGGAGTAGACATAACTGGTTTTCCGGATAATGGCACTCAGTACTGGTGGCGAGTGAAGGCAGGTAATTCATTAGGCTGGAGTTCATGGTCTTCGGAATGGAACTTTATCAATGGACCAAGCAGCATTCCTGATACACCAACTTTAGGCACTCCTACTAATGGTTCTAACTTCCCTGGTACAAAGGTAGAATTCAGATGGCATGTAGCAGCAAGGGCTAATAACTACCATATTCAGGTATCACTTGATGGTAATTTTACTCAACTTATCTTTGATAAAGCAATAGGTAATTACATAGGAGTAGACATAACTGGCTTTCCGGATAATGGCACTCAGTACTGGTGGCGAGTGAAGGCAGGTAATACATTAGGCTGGAGTTCATGGTCTGAAGAATGGAATTTTATCAATGGACCAAGCAGCATACCTGATACACCTACTTTAGGCACTCCTACTAATGGCTCTAACTTCCCAGGTACAAAGGTAAAGTTCAGATGGCATGTAGCAGATAGGGCAAATAACTACCATATTCAGGTATCATTGGATAGTAATTTTACTCAACTTATCTTTGATGAGGCAATAGGTAATTACATAGGAGTAGACATAAGCGGGTTTCCAGACAATGGGACTCAGTACTGGTGGCGAGTGAAGGCAGGTAATTCATTAGGCTGGAGTTCATGGTCTTCGGAATGGAACTTTATCAATGGACCAAGCAGCATTCCTGATACACCTACTTTAGGCACTCCTACTAATGGTTCTAACTTCCCTGGCACAAAGGTAGAATTCAGATGGCATGTAGCAGCAAGGGCTAATAACTACCATATTCAGGTATCACTGGATAGTAATTTTACTCAACTTATCTTTGATAAAGCAATAGGTAATTACATAGGAGTAGACATAACTGGCTTTCCAGATAATGGCACTCAGTACTGGTGGCGAGTGAAGGCAGGTAATACATTAGGCTGGAGTTCATGGTCTTCGGAATGGAACTTTATCAACGGACCAACTGATAAACCTGATACACCAGAGTTAATTCGACCAGAAGATGGAACTAATATACCTGGTAATGTAGTTCAATTTCGCTGGTATCCTGCACCAAGGGCAAATAATTACCATCTACAAGTAGCATTAGACAACGGTTTTACCAAATTTGTATTTGATAAATCTATTGGAAATTATATAGGGGTAGATATGTCTGGGTTCTTAGATGACGGCACTCAGTACTGGTGGCGTGTAAAGGCAGGGAATATACTTGGGACAAGCTCCTGGTCTGCGGAATGGAATTTTATTAATGGGCCGAGTAGCAAACCTGAAATACCAATATTGATCCAGCCAGAAGATGGAGTTAATGTCCCAGGTCAAGTGATTCAATTTCGCTGGTATCCTGCACCCAGGGCAAATAATTACCATCTACAAGTAGCATTAGACAACGGTTTTACCAAATTTGTATTTGATAAAGCTATTGGAAATTATATAGGGGTAGATATGTCTGGGTTCTTAGATGATGGTACTCAATACTGGTGGCGTGTAAAGGCAGGGAATGTACTTGGTACAAGTTCATGGTCTTGTGAATGGAATTTTATTAATGGATTAAGTAATAAACCCAGTCCACCTACAGGTGTGATTGCAAAACCAGGTCCGGGTAGTGGACAGATTACTCTTATCTGGAATGCAAATCCGGAGCCTGAGTTAGATTATTATAGGATTTATTTAGGCACTTCATCTGGTAATTACTTTGGCTATTTTGATAAGGTACCCAAAGAGTGGCATACAGGAGTTATCATCTCTGGTCTTACAAATGGCACTACTTACTATATCGTAGTAACAGCAGTAAATATAAGTAGTGTTGAAAGTGATTATTCTGAAGAGGTAAGTGCTACTCCTGAAGAAATAGGTGATTCAGAACCTCCTACCATCCCGGGTAATTTAAACATTAATGATCCAGAAACAGGAGAGGAATTAGAATTATCCTGGGATGCATCAACAGATAATGTTGAGGTATCACATTACTTGATTTATCGTCTGACAAATAATTCAGCAGTATCAGAAAGTAATTATGACTATGGCTTTCCAGTAAGTACTTCTAAAACTAATTATACAGATTATGAGGTAACAGAGGCAAATACATATTATTATAAAGTGTTGGCAGTGGATACCTCAGATAATCGAAGTGGGTTATCAAATTTAGCCGATGCCTCACCAACTGATACCCTTGCACCAGCCAAACCAACTAATGTAAATACAACTCCAGGAGATACAATCATAGACCTGTGGTGGACTGCTCCAACAACTAATACAGATAACTCTGAGTTGACGGATTTAGCAGGATATAATATCTATCGTGGCACTTCTCATGGAAATTATAACCCTGAACCAATAAATGGCTTGACATTGATTACCACATTATATTATAATGATACCGGGCTAATAAATGACCAGACATATTATTATATAGTCAAGGCAGTGGATGATAGTGATAATGAAGGACCTGCATCAATAGAGGTATCTGAAACACCCGTGGGGACTGATACCCCACCTGCACCACCGTCAGATGTTATGATTACAGAAAAAGAAAATGAGTTGCTAATAACCTGGGCTCCAAATCATGAATTAGACTTAGCAGGATACAATATCTATCGAGGAACAGAAAGCGGCAATTACTCATCTACTCCAATTAATTCATCAATTCTGACTACCGAGTCATATACTGATAGGGATGTAGTTGAAAATCAAACTTATTTTTATGTTGTAAGGGCAGTAGATGAGTTAGGACATGAAAGTGAAAATAGTGAAGAGGTATCTGGAATGATAGGAGAAGGGGTAATCTGGATTATTAAGCCTACTTCTTCTAATCCAGCAAGATTATGTTTTAATCAGGAACAGGTAACTACAAAGGGATTACCTACAACAAGTATTCAAGATAAAGAACAAGTTATTATAGAATATCATCTTAGCGAAGATTATTTGGATTTATATCCATTAAGCATCATTCGATTAGAGATAAAAAATTATTATACAGGTGAACTGGTGTATACTGCCTGGGATTATAAGCCTTTCCCTTCAATAACCGATGACCCACATTTTATATGGAATGGTAGAAATAATGATGGTAAGGTAGTACCTAATGGACTATATACTACAACAATTTCTATTTACCTATTTAACATTATCAAATGGTCTACTCAGGAGGGAAGAAACATTATTATTAGTACTAAGGTAAGATTAGGTGGGGCAATAAACGGTACTGCAGACCCGGGCTTTTTTGAGGTCTATGTGCCAACAAAATATGGCGGTGTATTAACTATCTCTGCACCAGGTTGTACAATAGAGATATTTGACCCGAAAGGTAATCCCTTTACTAATGGGACAGAGGTTGGAGAAAATAACCATGGGTGGTTTACATTTAAAGTAAGCGGGTCGAAGAATTATACTGTTAGTAATACATTTGTTGAAAAAGGAGAAGCATCAACAAAACCTTGGAATGGATGGTATTGGCCTTTACTTGATTCAATAGACCCAAATCTTTATGATACAACAGGAGCATATACCCCGTTAAAAGACTATGATTCTGTATACCCAGAAGGATGTCCTCGTGCTTTTTACACATCCGAGGCTATAAGTGGTATAAGAGTTTTTGAACCGGTAGAGAGTAATGTTGGAGTTTCCTCTTTAGAATGGAACAGCATGAAACGAGAGTTGCGTTGGAACAATGGAGCATGGATTGGTCCCTTCATACAAGGATTTTATATAGTCACTTTGCCGGGTAATATTCTTAGTCCACTTAAGGTTGAGGTTACATGTAGTAGATTACCTAATATTGACAAGACTGTCAATGTAAAGACCGTTACAGATGGTAAACCTCGTGATTGGGAGGCAGCCTACCATAGTGGCGGTCTTGGATGGGAAGGACATTGCTGGGGTTGGGCAATAGCAGCAATAGCTAAGTCTCAACCAGGGCCAACAACTAAAAATAAGATTTCTTTCAACCAAGATGAAATGGAAGGTTTATATACTGAGTTAGCAGATAGTGCTTCAGAATGGGGAGATTATGTAATAGGAGATTATCCAGATAATATTATTCCACATAGTGGTTCAGGTTTAGATGCCTGGCCGAAAATTGTTCATGAAGGTTTAAGAAAGTACCTTCGACAAGAGAAAATCCCTCTAAATTCTAATTTGAGAGGGACCTCAGATCCCGATGAGATATGGAACCATCCTGTATATAAATACGAATCAACTATGGAAGAAGCCACTGGTGGTGACGAGTTTAAGATAAAAATTACTACAAAGATAACTGCTGGTAAAGATTTTCCTGCTATGCCTCCAGATAATGCTAAGCGAGAGGAGGTATATATATACCAAGTTAAATATAAGGAAAATGGTGAAATTGGAACTTCAGATCAAGATTGGATAAGTTGTTCTCATTATGCACCTAAGTGGTTTGGAAAGGTGAATAGTGAAGATGTTATTAATTGGCATTCAAATGCAGGTATTACAAAAACTAAAGTGGATGCACTTTATTAAAGGAGGTGTGAATCTTATGTGGATATTAAAATTAAAAGGAAGGAGGTTCATTTTAGCTTTACTTACTGTGTCC
>JBFLYA010000272.1 GCA_040757115.1 bacterium
CCACAATCAATTTCTACCTATTTCTATAAATTTCAATCTATTTCTATTATCTTATCTCCATATCACTCTTATCTCCTTATCCCCTTTCTTACACTTTTGATATATAGCCTGAACGGTTACAAAAATAAGGAGAAAGGGAGAAAATGGAGAAGTGGAGAAAAGAGTGAATAAAGAAATAGGGTTACTGGTAAATTTCGCAGACTCCAGGATTGATGTCCGAAGGGTGGAGCAAGAAAAAGTTTGAGCCATTTCTCCAATTCTCCCTTTTCCCCATTTCTCCTTGTTTACACTTCTAATGTATAGCCCTGAACGATTACCTTTTCTCTATCCCAGATTATGCTCAACTATTCTACCATTATCCATCTTTATATAATAATTAAACATAGATGAGGCAAGTAATTGGGAATGGCTAATGACAAATATCTGGTCAAATGTTTGCATTATCTCTCCCTGAGTCAGAAGGTAAATTAGTGCCTGAGCACGCTCTACATCAAACGAACTTAATGGTTCATCTAAAAATATAAATGACGGGGCAATTCCTTTTTCTTGCGGTAAAGTAGCAATGGCAAAAGCCATCCGTAAGGCTAATGAGAATTGGTCTTTTGTTCCACCACTAAAAATATTCTTTGCACACCAACGCATTGCCCGTTCGTCCCAAACCTTAATTTTATAATCCTCCGTAATATCTGCATCGTGATACCTATCACAGGTAAGTAAAGGTAGTATCTTTTGCATATTTCGGATAGTATTGGGCAATACCCTGGCGACTATATTGTTTCTTGCCGTAGTCAAGATTTGTTCAGCTAAAGTCCGTATTTTAAGACTATTGCTTAAATCCTGTATCTCTTTTTCACATTGAGTAACTTCTAACCTGACATTTTCAAGATGTAATTCTCTGGCTAACTTTTCTACATGGGTTCTAATGTAACCGATTTTAGCCTCTATATCCTCTTTTTCTTTAATCAGCGTTGGCTCATACTGAACTTGCAGACGGCTATATTTAAACGCCTTTTTAATCTGGTTTGGGAAATTTTGCATTTCGTTTTCTAATTCAGTTTGAGTTTTTTGCCTTAAGTTAATTTCCCCGCGATAAGCATCTATCTGACTTTGAAGGGTCTTAAATTCTTGAAGTGTTTTTTCTTCTTGAATTTCATTAATCTCTGCTATAACCTTGTTTTTTAGACGAGGATAGTCTCTTAAACTTAAATCTCTTGAAATCTGTAGAGTTGATGTATAAATTGTGTTTATTTCATCTTTAAGTTTTGTCACAATCTCCTGGTGTTGGCTAATTTTTTCCAAAAACTGCTCTTTTTTACTCACATCTTGTAAATCCCTTTTTACCTCAGTTAATAATTGATTATATTCTGCCAATAATTTCTCACGGTCTAAAATTACTCCTAAATTCTTTGCTTTTTGGTGTAATTTAGGTTTGAATTTATCAATTATTTTACTCAGTTTATCCTTGCGGATGATAGATTTTTCTTTATCCTTTAATTTTTCTTCTTCATTGAGTTTATTCAGTTCTTGTTTGTAATTTTCAAGCACATTTTTTGATAACGAAACAGCACTTTCCTGTCCAGCAATATCTTTAGTTATTTTAGAATAATCTTCTTTTACTTGTTGAATATCAAACCCTTTCAGATTTTCTGATAAATCATTGATTAAGGCATCCGCCTGAGTAATATCTTCTGGTATGGATAAGTTTAATTTAAGCAATTTATTTTCATATTCAATCAATTTTGTCTCATCCTGTTCGTTTTTATCTCTGGTGCTTTGCCTTTGTCCATCTAATCGCAAAATCTCATCTTCTAACTCTCGTATCGTCAGGGATAGTCGATAAATAATCTTCTTCTGATTTTTAATATTGATAAATCCTGAAAATAAAGCCGCCAGGGTAATTACCACCATAATTATTCCCATTGCCAATAATCCATTTATCAAACTAATAATTAATGAAATGATACTGACTATATTTATGCCGATAGAGGTAAAGAGTGTTTTTTTATAGCGGTGGTCTGCATTAGTTTTTTCTTGTTGTTTTATATCCTTTTGGGAATTTATTTCCTTTTCCTTCTGGTTAATTATTTCAAGGGCATAAAGGGTATATTTGGCTCGACGCCAATTTTCTAATGCCTCTTTTTCATTTATTGATTTTAGTTGTTGGGCAAGGGTCTTTTCTTTTTCCAGACTTAAATTCAACTTTTCCTGTTTTTGTATAAATTTTGTTTCCTCAAGGTTAATTGTCCCCTTTAATTTTTTAATCTGCTCTAATTCCTTATCAAGGGAAATACCTTTTTCCTTCTCAAATTTATGCAGGTCCTCTAATTTATTAATTCGGGCAAGCCTTTTACTTAAACAAAGAATTTCATTCGTCAATTTTTTTCTAACCGGGACTTTTTCGTTTAATGCCTCTAAATCCTGAACTTGCTTTTTAAGATTATTGATTTCAGCCTCTTGTTCTTTAATCTGAGTTAAATTAGAGATAAGTTTTTCAAGATGGTTTTGTGTTTTTTTTAGTTCCCCTACCCTATTTATTTTCTTTTCTAACTCTATTTTTTGAGGCTCAATAAGTTTAATAGATTTGAATAACCTTTTTATATTGGTGGTCTCTTCATTAATTTTTTGTTTAAGTCTAATCAGGTTAATGATTTGGAGTTTAATATCTATTCTTTTCTTTGCCTCCAGAGTTTTATGTAGTTCAATCTGTTTTAATTTTGCCAGTTCTAATTTTTGGAGTTTATATTGGAGGTCTTTTTCTTCATCGCGTCGGACCTTAAATCTTTGCTCTAATTCTAATAGTCGGTCAAGATTGAGTAATTTCATTAATGACTTTTCGCGTTGTGATTTATCAAGTCCTTCTAATTTATCCAGTTTTTTTTGCTCGACAAAACAGCTGTTTAGCAAAGCATCTCCATCTAAACCTAATTCTAACATCAATCGTTCATTCACGGGTATATTTTTAGTGATCACCTCATCACCAATGTTTAGTTTCCACTGATTAGGGGAATTTAGATTAAGGATTCTATCAATGGTTAATATTCTATCTCGGATTTCTACCTGCAGTTGGATATATGCGGATTTAGAATGGTAATTAATTAATTCCACAAGGCTTCTTCGCTCGCTAACCAATGCTTCACCAAATAAACCAAAATAAATCGCCTCAAATAAAGTGCTTTTACCCGATTCATTCAATCCTTCAATAAGAAAGCTACCTCGTTGCGGAAAGGTAATCTCAATATCTTTTAATTGTTTAAAATTATCTGCAATTAATTTTTTAATTTTTATCATAATTTTGCCAGTTTTTTTCCTAATTTAACTGCGTCTTCTTTTTTTCCTTCAATTTGGGCACGGTTAATCTTTTGGTTATCCGGGGAAACAATTACGCTCTTAAGTTTTAAAATATCACCTTCTATACACCCTAATATTCCTATTGGGATTTGGCAGCCACCACCTAATTCTTTAAGGAAAGCCCTTTCAGCTATTACCGCCAGGGAGCTCTCTTCATCATTTAAATTACTTACTATTTCTTTTATTTCTGTGTCATTTTTGCGTATCTCTATGCCTAAGGAACCCTGTCCAGCCGCAGGTAAAATAATATCGGTGGATAAAAATTGGGTGATTTTGGAATGAAGGTTTGTCCGAATACAGCCGGCGGCGGCGACAACTATTGCATCTACAGAGTTTAATTTTTTTATTCTTGTATCTAAATTACCTCGTAAATCGACAATCTCTAAATCCTGACGATAATAAATAAGTTGTGCCTTTCTTCTTGGACTACTTGTGCCAATTACTGTTCCGGCTGGAAGCTCTTCTAATCGTTTATTATCATTAGAGATTAAAACATCTCTTGGGTCAAGCCGTTTAGTAATTGCCCCAATCATTAAGCTTGAAGGCAAATCAACAGGCACATCTTTCATCGAATGCACTGCCAGGTCAATTGCTCCTCTTAATAAAGCCTCTTCTAATTCCTTAATAAATAATCCCTTCCCCCCAACTTTAGACAATGGCACATCCGTTATTTTATCGCCTTTTGTCTTGATAATTTTAATACCTGTTTGGATTTGTGGGCATAATTTTTTAAGTTGTGTTACTATTTCCTTTGTCTGGGCTAATGCTAATGAACTACCTCTGGTGCCAATAATTATTTTTTTCATCTTATTTAGTTGTAGTTGAACAAGGAAACAAAAGAAAATAAAGTGCTGGAGGGATGGAGTAATAGATTTAAAATCACCACTCCACCCCTCCAATGCTCCCTATTCTTCGTAACCGTTCAGGTAATCCTTTACCGCAGAGACGCAGAGAAACAGAGAGGAAAATATTTTTTTTCGCGTTTTTCGGTGTTTAAAAAGGCTCAAAAACAGTTAGTCAAAAGTGTATTAAAAGATTAATAAACAACGAAAGACCCGAAATGCACAAAAAAAAGAAAATTTCTATCTCTGGTGAATAGATTTTAATTTTTTTCTCTGCGTCTCTGTGTCTCTGCGGTGAACGGTTACTATTCTTCGTTCTTTTTTGTTTCTAAACTTTTACCCCAGATAGCGCCAATCACTAAACAACCAACAACCATTGTTATCAGTGTATAAATCAAACACGGTAAAGGAAATCGCATGTTAGTCACACAGAAGTCGGTTAGCATACCTGGTAATGCAGTTGCTATCCAGAGTAATAGCCCAAAGATAACACCTTTGGAAATTGGTTTTTGGGTTGGAATCCCTTTGTAAAATACAGGGTAAATAGCCGCAAGTAACAACCCTTGAACCAGATTCATCACTGATAATCCAATGGTAAAAAGTGGAGAATCCATTGGTCTAAAAAGTTGTGAACAGCAATCATACCAATGGGCAAATATGCCACCATAGATTATCCCGCCTACGATTTGAGAAATAATCCCAAAGGCTAATCCGGCTACAAACCAGCGAACTACTTTCATCCTTTCTCACCTCCTTAAGAAAAAAGGTAACTATTCAGCCACAGATGGACACGGATGAAACACTAAAAATTC
>JBFLYA010000273.1 GCA_040757115.1 bacterium
TGCTTTCTCTTTTATCCTTAACTATTTCCTGGAATGTTAATGTCCGTGTAAAGGAATATTTTGCCTTATTTTTAATCTTAGAGGCAGGGATGTTAGGGGTATTTATGGCATTAGACCTGTTTGTGTTTTATATCTTTTGGGAGTTGGTGTTAGTGCCAATGTATTTTATCATTGGTATTTGGGGAGGGCCACGAAAGGAATATGCGGCGATTAAATTCATTCTTTACACCCTCATTGGCAGTCTTTTTATGCTGTTAGGCTTTCTGGGGATATATTTTAGCGTTCAGCCGCATACATTCAATATATTGGAATTATCCCAGAAACCGCAAATCTTCCAATCTACATTTGTCGCCAACATAGTCTTTTTAGCCCTTTATGTGGGGTTTGCGGTAAAGATTCCGGTGTGGCCATTCCATACCTGGTTACCAGATGCTCATGTAGAGGCACCAACCGCAGGCAGTGTAATTTTAGCCGGCGTCTTGTTAAAAATGGGCGCTTATGGTTTTTTGCGGGTTAGTCTGCCTATTTTACCTGAATGTGCCAAATATTTCGCCTATTTCCTGGCAATCCTCGGGTTGATAAATATCATTTATGGTGCCTTTGTGGCTATGGCTCAGACGGATTTAAAGAAGATGATTGCCTATTCAAGCATAAGCCACATGGGCTATGTTTTACTTGGCATTGCGGCTTTGACGCCAATAGGACTTAATGGTGCCTTGATGCAATGCTTTACGCATGGGATTGTTACCGGTTCTTTATTTATGTTGGTTGGGGTGATTTACGACCGTGCACATCTGCGAGACATCAATGCCTTTGGCGGCATAGCCAGGGTAGTGCCTGCGTATGCCTCCATTATGGGTATTGCCGTTATGGCCTCATTAGGATTACCAGGTTTAGCCGGATTTATCGGTGAATTATTATGTTTCTTAGGGGCATTCCCGGTATTTTCTATCATTACCGCGGCGGCGGTATTTGGTGTTTTAATCACGGCTATTTATCTTCTCTGGATGTATCGTCAGATATTCTTTGGCGACCTGAATGAAAAATATGCCAAACTGGTAGATTTAGACATCCGCGAGTGGATTTCATTGACACCATTGATGTTTTTAATTGTGTTAGTCGGTCTATATCCAAAAGTAATTCTGGATATAATGAATACAACAATATTGCAATTAGCGGGGAAGTTTTAATAATTATGAATATTAAAAAACATCCAAATCACAAGATATATCTCCAGGTGCTTCGTCAGATGTCACCTGAAGCAAGGTTGCTTAAGGCATTTGAGTTGTCAAAATTTGCTAAACAACTCTTTATTCATGGATTGCATAAAAGATTTCCCAATCTGGATGATGAAGAATTCAAAAAAATACTTTTGGAGCGTCTGGATAAATGTCACAACAAGAATTATTAAAGAAAGTTATCCGTGTAATTAACCAGGAGGGAATTCCGTATATGCTCACAGGCTCTATCGTTTCAAGTCTACAGGGTGAACCCAGATCTACTCATGATATTGATATGATTATTGCTATTCAAAAATCAAAAGTTCATGAGTTGATTAAAATCTTTTCTTTACCTGATTTTTATTTAGATGAAGAAAGTTTCCTTGATGCAATTGATAAACAAAGTATGGTTAATCTAATTGATTTAAAAGGGGGAGATAAAGTTGATTTTTGGATATTGACGGATGAACCTTTTGATCAATTACGGTTTTCTCGCAAAATTACTGAAAAATTTATGGGGATAGAAATTCAGGTTTCAAGCCCAGAGGATACAATCTTAGCCAAATTGAGATGGGCGAAGTTATCCGGTGGAAGTGAAAAACAATTTACTGATGCTTTGCGGGTATATGAAGTTCAATATAGCAAATTAGATTTAGACTATTTAGAACATTGGACAAAGATATTAGGTGTTGAATCATTATGGAAACGCTTAATAAGTGAAGCAGAAATTATATAGTTGACGCACAACCATCAACATTTTTGTTATCAACAAGAGTTTGAAGACTATATTGGGGCAATATTGTGTTTGTCGGACTATATCCAATGGTAGTTTTAGATTTTTGATGGTAACCGTTCAGGTCAAGTTTTTTCTTTGACAGGATGGACATGATAGACAGGATGTTAAGAATAGATTATCTGGTTTTCTCTCCTTTGCGATTTATCCTTTTTTAACCGCAAAGAACTCAAAGATTAAAGACAAAAGGAATCATAAAAAATTCACGAAACTTCAGGTAACTATTCAGCCACTGATTAACACGGATTAGCACGGATAAATACAGAGAGCAAAAGGTAGAGGGCAGAGGGGTTGTCCCCCGCTGGCGGGGGTTAGGGGGTGGAAATTTCCTCCACTGGCAGAGAATCAAGCAGGATAGAAGATAAAAGTCAGAAGGAGAAAAAACCTTCAGCCTTCAGCCTTCAGTCTAATTACGGACACGGAAAACGGACACGGATTATGAATTTTCAGTGTTTCATCCGTGTCCATCTGTGGCTGAATAGTTACCAATATTTAAAGGTAATCTTGTAGTTGTAGTAAAAGATTGTAAACCAGGATTTATTATTACCGTGAACAAGGGGTAATTATTTATGGAATGTCCCAATGGTTGTTTATCTCCGATGGAGGTGAGAAAAAGTGAAAAACTTTTTCATCGCTACGGCAAACCAATCATTATTTCGGATTTGATTATTTATGTATGTCCAAATTGTGGGCAGGAATCAATACCATTGTCATCAGCAAGAAAGATAGAAGTTATTTTAAAAGGAATAGTTAAGTCATCTGGTAAATTCACGGCTGATTTATACGAAATGAGTTCTGTATAATGCATTGTAACACAAATTATGAACTTGTGCGGATATAAACAAAATAACCAAAGGAAAATAATCTGATATTCTCTATAATTACAGCAGTGGCTGTCTTTGGGGTTTTAATCACGGTTATTTACTTTCTCTGGATGTATCGTCAGATATTCTTTGGCGACTTAAACGAAAAATATACTAAACTGGTAGATTTAGATATTCGTGAATGGATTTCATTGACACCATTGATGTTTTTAATCATATTAGTCGGTCTATATCCAAAGGTAATTTTAGATGTAATGAATGCAACGATATTGCAATTAGCGGGAAGATTTTAAAAGAAGGAAAAAGAATTATGTCAAATGATATCTATTGGAAGGAATTTATACATTCAGACCCAGAAATTTTACTTGGGAAACCAGTAGTGAAAGGAACAAGGCTGGCAGTTGAATTTATTTTGGGACTTTTGGCACAAGGTTGGACAGAACAACAAATACTTGAAAATTATTCTACATTAACACCGGAAAGTTTACGTGCCGTTTTTGCGTTTGTTACAGATTGTATGCGTGAGGAATTTTTATATTCCATACCCGCAGAGGCAGCTTAATGAACTTTTTAGCAAATGAAAATTTCCCATTGCTTAGTATCCAAATGTTAAGAAGAGCAGGTTATAATATAGCGAGTATACTTGAAGAAACACCTGGTGCAAAAGACATAGATATTTTAAAACGAGCTCAAAAAGAAAATCGTGTTATTTTGACATTCGATAGAGATTATGGGGAATTGATTTACCAACACAGACAATTTGTATTTGCTGGAGTTTTATATTTTAGATTTGAACCTGCAACTCCAAAAGAACCTGCTGAAATATTACTAAAGATATTACAGAAAAAGGAAATACTTATAAATGGAAAATTTACAGTTGTGGAAAGAAGTAGAATCCGTCAACGTTCCCTCACAGACATTTGATAGTATGCTGTTAAAAAGTAAATAAGTCAGTTTAAATCCGATAACAATACCAAACATATTTGGAGGAAAAAAATGATGGACTGGAGTAAATTTGATTGGTCTTTATTAGGGCCAGAAATAACTTTATTTGCAACGGCTATATCTATACTTGTTATTGACCTGTTTTTGCCAAAAGGTAAGGATAGAACTATCCTGGGTTGGTTAGGAGTAATTGGCTTGATATTTGGTTTTATCACTACCTTAACCTTAAAATCAGGTGAGATTTTTGGTGGAATGTTTGTCATTGATAAGTTAGCCGTCTTTTCTAAACAATTATTGCTGGCGATAACTGGGTTAGTGATATTATCTTCATTAGCCTATGTTAAAAAACTTCCAGCTAACCAGGGGGAATACTATTACCTTTTAGTTTTTGCTACGATGGGGATGTTATTTATGACTTCTTGTGCAGAGTTTATTAGCATCTTTATCTCCTTAGAACTTGCCAGTTTATCCTGCATCATCCTCACTGGTTATTTAAAGAAAGACCCCAAATCTTGTGAGGCGGGGGTAAAATATCTTTTATTTGGGGTATTATCTTCGGCTATTCTACTTTATGGCATAAGTTTCCTCTACGGATTAACCGGGTCAACATTCCTTAAAGACATATCCCCGGATACTCTGAGTCCAATAGTCCTTTTAAGCATAGTTTTATTAATGGCTGGGTTTGGGTTTAAGATTGCCGCAGCACCATTCCATATGTGGGTTCCTGATACCTACGAGGGAGCACCTACACCGATTACCACCTACCTTGCCACGGCATCGAAGTTAGCGGGATTTGTAGTCATTCTGCGGGTCTTTTTAGTCTGTTTTGTGGATATAAAGGTAGATTGGTTACCCTTGATGGCGGTTTTATCAGTGCTTTCTATGGGGCTTGGCAATCTATGTGCCTTACCTCAAACAAATATCAAACGAATGCTGGCTTATTCCAGTATCGCTCATGCGGGATATATTCTGATTGGATTAGCAGTTACCACAGAACTGGGGATAGGTTCAATTATACTTTACCTTTTAGTTTATTCATTAGCCTCACTTGGTGCCTTTTTAGTCGTCATTGCCTTTTCTAATCAAACAGGAACAGATGAAATTTCGGATTACGCCGGGCTATGGAAAAGAGCACCTCTTTTAGCCTTAGCGATGTTACTTAGTTTAGTTTCAATGG
>JBFLYA010000274.1 GCA_040757115.1 bacterium
ATTGTGGAAAACAACAAATTTCCATAAATTTCTATTAGTTTCTATTAATTTCAATTTTTTTAATAATATCTCCCTATCTCCTTAATCTCCACATCTCCTTTTGTTACACCACCTGAACGCTTACGAATTTTTAGTGTTTCATCCGTGTCCATCTGTGGCTGGATAGTTACCATCAATTTAATAATTGAGCGGCCGTAATTCAGTGGTAGAATGCAAGCTTCCCAAGCTTGACGTCGTGGGTTCGAGTCCCATCGGCCGCTCCAGCTATTTGATTTCACTACAATAATAAAAAAAATTAAATTTTTTTCTTGACAAATTTACCGAGTTTATGATATATTATTAATTACAATTCAAATTCATTATTTGAGAATAAAAAAGGGAGGGTTTTTTTATAAATCCTCCCTTTTTTATTCGAAGATTCCTGGATAAAAATTGGGAACAAGGTGCAAGAAAAAAGGAACAAGATGCAGAAGAGAAAAACTTTGTTTCTTGAACCTACTGTCTTACTCCACCGGGGTAAATAATTACAAAAGGAGTCTATTATGGGTAAGGAATTATATGACTATCTACTTAATCAGAAGTATATATTATTTGCTTATTTATTTAACCCTAAAGACCAACCAATAAATGGGCAGATTGATTTAGCTGTGGTCTTGCAAGATGGTTTGAGTAATTTTAAAAAGAGTCTCTTGCGATTTAAATTGAGGGTTGACCTGGCGAATATCCTTGAAAAATCCGTAGATGTGACGATATTAAATAATACTTCACCTGTTTTAAGACAACAGACAATTAAATTTACTCAACCAATATTTGTTCGCAATCCAGAGCTAAATGTAGCATAAATAAAAAGGGCTTCAACTGGTAACTGGTAAGTGGTAACTAATTACCATTCACCGGTTACTATTTACCAAATAAGGTTTCAGGAAATTAAAAGCAAATAATCGGTTAATTGGTAATTGGTTAAATATCTTCGTCGTGAGTTCAGCCGAACGGTATTTAATTACCATTCACCAGTTACTATTTACCAAATATAAGGAGAGCGAGAAGTTGAAATCAAAAACTGTTGGGATAATTTTTGGCATTATATTTTCTATCTTTCTTAGTAAAGAAGTTATCGCCCAACCAACTATTACCAGTATTAATCCAAACATCGGCATAAATAGTGGCACGATGAGTGTAACCATTAGAGGTTCTAATTTTCAATCTGGAGCCACGGTTACCCTTACTCAAGCAAGCACTTCTATTATTGGCACATCTACATTTATTGAATCGGGAACAATTACCGCCGTCGTTGATTTAAAAAATGTTCAAATCGGTAGTTGGACCGTCTTCGTTACTAACCCTGGTGGTCAAACCGGAACATTGACCGATGGATTTAGAGTTATACCCCAATTGTTGATTACGGAAGTTTATTACGACCCTGTAGATGAACTGCAGGAATTCGTCGAGATAAGGAATAACACACCATATTTAATTGACCTTTCAGGATACTACCTCTCAGATATAGAAGGAACTCATACATTTCCTGCCAATAGTGTTCTTCTTCCCTATGGAACGATGACTGTGGCACAAAGAGGAACAGTATGCTGCGCCGCTTTTGGTAAAAATCCAGATTTTGAATTGAATAATACCGACTCCAATATCCCGGATGTAACAAAAATAACAGGCTGGACAATTGAATTAGCTAATGGGGGTGATGAAGTTATATTGTCGGATAATTTTAAAACCGTGATAGATGTGGTTGTTTATGGAGGCGGTTCTTATCCTGGGGTCACGGCACATTCAGGGGTAACTGAAGGCAACTCCTTACATCGCCAGCCACCTCATCAGGATACAAACGATTGTAGTGTAGATTTTCAAGGAGGCAGTCCTACCCCAACCACTCAAAGAACTAATATTAACCTGAAGATAAACAAATACAAATATCCTGCCGGCGATGCCTCTATCGGAGAGAGAATTACATATCATATTTACTATGAGAATCCTGATGCTACTACCATTTATAATGCTAATATTACCGACCTGTTACCAGATGAAGTAGATTATAGTGGTAGTACTGATACCACTGGTGTCTCGCCAACGGTATCAGGTAAAAAAATCACCTGGGAGATAGAAACATTATCTACTGGAATAAACAAAATTATTTTATATGGTACACTGACAATAACCGCAATGGGCTCAAGAACCTTTCTGAATCTCGCCAGTATTACGACTAATTTACTTTGTTATGATGAGCAAGATTGGAACGATAATTATGCCTCCTGCTCAACACATATCACCTCACCAGTCAGTAACTTATGGATAAAAAAGATAGGAACAGAAAATATCCCTACGGGCAATCTCATTGAATATCAAATAACCTATGGTAATAAAGGAAGTTATACTGTAGGTAGTGTGACGATTACTGAC
This sequence comes from bacterium, assembly GCA_040757115.1. Lineage (NCBI taxonomy): Bacteria > bacterium. Next base: position 2,410 of record JBFLYA010000274.1, read on the forward strand.
CTTTTACCTGATGGTGTAAGTTATAGCTCTGATACCAGTAGTCTATCAGGTACTATTTCGGATAATAAAATTACCTGGTTTATCGGCACATTATCTGCTGGGGCATCAGGCACATTTACTTTATATGGAACTGTTTCGACGCTCGGTTCTAACACAATTGTTAATATTGCCAGTATTACGGGGACATGTTATTTTGAGCAAGATGAAAGTGATAATGTGGCTACCTGCTCTACCCATATTCAGGGCATAGCGGCTGACCTGTGGATAAAAAAAATAGGCACAGACAACATTATGCCTAAAAAGAGAATTACCTATACGATTACTTATGGTAATAATGAGAATTATAAAGTCGGCAGTGTCAGTATCACTGATTTATTACCTGATGGTCTAATTTATTGTGATGATGATTGTGCCTTTACAAAGAGTATTTCAGGGAATAAAATTAAATGGTTAATAGGGACATTGTCTGCAAGGGAAGCAGGGACAATTACTTTGTATGGTTCTGTAACTGCTCTGGGCTCAATTACCATAATTAACAGTGCCAGTATCACCAGTGCCTGTTATCCAGAAAGCAATTTCAGTAATAATATGGCTACCTGCACGACACATATCGTGGCTCCCCCGGGTAATCTCTGGATAAGCAAGTATAGTAGTGTCAGTGAAATTCTTCCAGAGCAGGTCATCAAATATGATATTTACTATAAAAACAAGGGTAGTTATACTGTCGGCAGTGTAACGATTACAGATTTATTACCTGATGGCATAATCTATCGTTCTGATAATAGCGGCTTGCCAGTAACTATTTCCGGAAATAAAATTACCTGGTTTGTAGGAACATTATCTCCAGAGGGAGGTAGTTATGATTTTCAATTATATGGCACTGTTACAGCCTTTGGTTCTATGACCCTTATCAATATGGCCAGTATTACAGGTGTCTGTTATATTGAGCAAGATGAAAGTGATAATTTTGCTACAGCCTCAATTCATGTAACCTCACCCCCAGGTAATTTATGGATAGAAAAAATAGGTCCAGGAAGTATTACGACCCAGGATGTAATTGAATATCAGATAAAATATGGCAATAAGGGAACTTATACCGTTGGAAGTGTGACAATTACTGACATTTTACCCGATGGAGTAAATTATGGGACTGATACAAGTGGTTTGTTAATAGGGACTTGCGGAAGTAATTTTATTACCTGGTTTGTGGGCACATTGTCCCCGGGTGTATCTGCCACATTTACTTTATATGGCACGGTGACGGCAGCCGGGTCTAAGACTATTATTAATATTGCTACTATCACCGGCACCTGTTATGTTGAAAATGATAACAGTGATAATCTCGCAACCTGCTCAACCCATGTTAAAGGCACTTTGACTGATTTGTGGATAATGAAGGAAGTTCTGGGTAGTGTGACGACGGCTGAGGCAATTGCTTATAAAATAACCTATGGGAATAACGGTAGTTTTACTGTTGGCAGTGTCAGTATTACCGATTTATTACCTGATGGCGTAAGTTATAGTTATGATAATAGTTCTTTCTCAAAAAATATTTCAGGCAATGAGATTATCTGGTCAATAGCCACATTAGCACCAGAAGAGAGAGGTTCATTTACCTTGTATGGAACCGTCACTGCACTGGGCTCAACGACTATTATCAATATCGCCAGTATCACCAGTCTGTGTTATCCTGATAAAAACTGGGCTAATAACATCGCCACCTGTTCTACACATATTTCAGGCACGCAAACTAATCTCTGGGTAAAAAAATACGCACCAGCGAATGTTATTGCTGGTGAAAGAATTACCTATGATATCTGGTATGGTAATTACGATAAAGTAGGCGTCCGAAATGTTAAAATCATTGATGAATTACCAGAAGGAACAAGTTATAGTAGTGATGATAGTGGATTACAAACAAATATATCAGGAAATAAAATTACCTGGTTTATCGGGACATTATCCGGACAGGTCTCAAGGACATTTTATTTGTATGCAACGGTAACAACTTTTAATTCTGTAAAAATAGTTAATTCCGCAACCATTACGGGTGAATGCTACATTGAAAAGGATTTAAGTGATAATGTTACTCGGGGAACAACAACTGTTTTTGTGGGTAAGATTTCCATTACCCCAACTGCCGGAACCGTGGGAAGTATAATTACAGTCCTTGGTAGTGAATTTAGTGCGACTGAAGGGATACTGATTAGTTTGGGAAATACTTTAAGTATTGCCGTTGTGACAACAAATGCATCTGGCACCTTCACCACAACCTTCACCATTGATACCCAACCTTATGGTACCTACACGGTTAAAGCCATAGGACTAACTTCTAATCTAAAAGCAATAGATTTATGCAGAGTTTTACCAAACATAATTTTAGTCACTCCCACTCAGGGCACAGTTGGGAGTTTTGTGACGGTAAGGGGTAATGGATTTGGAGGGAGTAAGACAATCAGGGTTGATTTTGGGAGGAGGGTGGATATTCAACAGACCTCAAGCGATGTCGCTGGTAGATGGA
>JBFLYA010000275.1 GCA_040757115.1 bacterium
GAGGATGTTTTTTGAGAAAACAAATTATAATGTTGCAAAGAACGAGATTTTTTAGTATAATTATACTCAATAGATGTTCTTCTGGTGATTGAAATAAGAAATTTCGTAACACAAATGCGTTGGGGGGGGGTCAATTTTCATTGCCAAATTTGATGGATTATTGGAGCCCCCTGGGTCAATTTTCAATTGCCAAAAATGGCTCAGTTTTCAATTGCCATTGACAAGTTGAGACGATAAGGAGATTAATCGCCTTTCTCTTGCATAATGATTTGCTAAGGAAAGGGAGTTTATTATTTTTTGTGGATGGAGCAAAGGATGGACATTCAGCAATAAAATCAATGTTTGGTTGGATACCATATAGAATTATTCTTGATTGGTATCATTTAGTTAAGAAGTGTGAAATGCAGTTAAGTCTTGGTTTAAAAAACAAGGGAATTCGGAATGAGATACTTAGGAAGGTAAGGGGTTATTTATGGGTAGGAAAGATTGACCATGCGGTTAAGGTCTTGGGAGCGGTTGAAGAAAAGGATATTAAATCACAGGTAGCCATTGATTGCTTAATTAGTTATTTTGAGAGGAATCGAAGCTATATTCCTTGTTATGGACTCAGGAAAAGACTTGGGTTGCGAATATCCAGCAATAGAGGAGAGAAAGCAAATGATCTTGCTGTAGCGGATCGGCAAAAACATAATGGTATGAGTTGGAGTAAAAAAGGGTCAAGTGCTTTGGCTTCAGTTATTACCTTGCACCAAAACAATGAACAAGATAATTGGATTAAGAAGAGGCAGATACTCTTTGAGCTAAAAAAGGCTGCATAAATAAAAAGGATAGACCTATTTCACAGATTGTAAAATTTTGGTACCCCAAAACCTCGCTTCTGACAGACCCAGAAGTTAGTCTTGAATACTTACCTTATTATAATTATCGACACGATGCATCCTAAACTTTAGCTTCTTTCAGACACCACCAAAAAAGAGGGATTAAAGGGAAAACAAAGACAGATATAGGCTAAAGAATAGGGTTAACGCAACTTTATACTAAATTGGTCATTTTGTCCTAAAACTTGTCATTTAAAAAAACGAAATATCAATAATATCAATGGGTTAGAAAATTAAATATTTGTAATTGTTCACCGCAGAGACAAAAGAGTTCGCAGAGAAAAAAATTAAAATCTATGGACGAGACGCTTAACATCCCTGATTTTCATCAGGGCAATTTTAATGTTGTTGTACTCAAGAGATTACCCTGATGAAAATCAGGGATGGATTAACAAATCTGGCTTGCCTGCTGAACATTCGGCAAGCAGGTCCTATGTATTTCCATGTCTGTATCAATAATCTTTTATGTGATCTAATTTATTTCTATGTCTTCTCTGCGAACTCTTGCGTCTCTGCGGTAAAGGATTACCTGAACGGTTACAAAAAATCCTTAACTTCTATATGGTAGTCTGACCCATTACGCGACAGGAGAAAATTTTATTGACATAAGATAAATTTTTTGGTAGAATATTTCTATAATGAGCAGTTCTAAAATACTTCCAGTCAGAGATTCAAATACTCAAGGCGTAGAATATCTTGAAATAATAATCACTAACGAAGGTAATCTACAAATTTTGCCAATGAGTAAAAATACACTTCCTTTTTTAGAAAACCTCCTTTTTCCGCAAGAGGTTAAAAATAAAAATATTTTGTGTGGGTAAAAAAATGTTTCGCACTCTATGTGAAAAAGAGATTGATATTTTAATTCGTGCTCGTTACCCGGTGATTTATATTGTCAGTTATGAAGAAACAAGGGTAATGAACTGTCTTAAGGAAATGGCAGAGCAGAGGAAAAAGCAGTTTTTTATCTGGTCCTGCACCCAGGGAATTCATAAATTAGAAACCCCGGTAAAAATCGATGAAGCCACCCGCGACCCCATCAATGCCTTAAATTATATCGAGCGTCAAACCTCTCCCGCCGTATTTATCCTCTTAGATTTTCACCACTATTTAAATGACCACACGATTGTCCGCAAAATCAGAGACATGGTAGAAAATATGAAACATACCTACGAGAGTTTGATTATCCTTTCTCCAATTTTAAATCTTCCAGTAGAATTAGAAAAGGATATAGCCGTAGTTGATTTCGATTTACCAGATGAGAAGGATTTAAATAAATTACTGGATGAAATTATTGAAGTCATTAGCAAGTCTGGAGAGGTTAAGATTAATCTTATCTCTGAGGTAAAGGAAAAACTCATTAATGCCGCACTTGGGCTTACTTTAAATGAGGCAGAAAATGCCTTTGCCAGGGTGATTGTCGTTGACCAAACATTAGGGGCTGAAGATATTGAGCGGATTCTTGAAGAGAAAAAACAGGTTATCCGAAAATCAGGTTTGTTAGAATATTATCATTCAACAGAGGTTATGGGAGATATTGGTGGATTAGAAAATCTTAAAGACTGGCTTGTAAAACGCTCGGTGGCTTTTACCTCCAATGCCAAAGAATTTGGTTTGCCTCAGCCAAAAGGAATTTTATTAATCGGAGTTCAAGGTTGTGGCAAAAGTCTTACGGCTAAGGCAGTTGCCGGGCTCTGGAAATTGCCGCTTCTTCGCTTTGATGTTGGCAGGGTATTCTCCGGTATTGTGGGTTCATCTGAAGATAATATGCGCCGAGCAATCAGAACCGCAGAATCAATTGCTCCGGTAATCCTCTGGATAGATGAAATAGAAAAAGCCCTTTCTGGTGTGCAAAGCTCCTCCTTTTCGGATGCAGGCACTTCAGCCAGAGTATTTAGTACCTTTCTCACCTGGCTACAAGAAAAAACTAAACCGGTATTTGTTATTGCTACGGCTAACAATATCAGCCTTCTTCCACCTGAATTGTTACGAAAAGGACGCTTTGATGAAATATTCTTTGTTGATTTACCAACCTATGAAGAAAGGCAGGATATTTTTGCCATTCATATTAAAAAGAGAAACCGTAAAGTAGAAACCTTTGATTTTGAACTCCTCGCAAAAGAATCAGAAGGATATAGTGGAGCAGAAATTGAACAGGCGGTAATTTCGGGTCTTTTTGATGCCTTTGTCTTAAAAAGAGACCTGATTACGGAAGATATTTTAAAGAGTATTAAAGAGACAATACCGCTTTCTCAAACGATGCGTGAGGCAATTGAAGACTTAAGAAACTGGGCAAAAACAAGAACACGATTTTCAAGTATTCAAAAACAACCATTAGAATCTAAAGGAAGAAGGATAGAATTGTGAATGATAACACCTCTCGGTTTCAAAAATTAGAACACGGAACAATAACTGGTGTTTTCAAAAAGGCAATTCAAAAGTTAAAACGGTTTGAACGCCTTGAAGTTAATGGACATAAGATTAAAATAGAAAATGAAGAAATAAGTAACCTTATCTTTTGTCCAAAGTGTCAGAGAAATAATCCCAAAGATAGATTATACTGTTTGTATTGCGGACATGTTTTTGAAAAGATAGCAGAAAAGACTACCGCGGATGACCTTAAACCATACCAGATAAGATGTCCAGGGTGTAGTAGAATCTGTGTTTATACCCAGACAAATTGTATTTACTGTGGGTTTAATTTTAGACCAGAACAAGAAGAAAAAAGGCGTGGAAGGGAAAAAGAGCCCTCATCAGAAAATAAGGTTATCACAGTCAATATTGATGGTAAAGTCTATCGTTCTACCGATGAAATCATTCCATCGGATGTAAAACAATTAATGGGTAGGATTAAAAATGAAGGCTATTCACAAGAATTAATTGATAGATGGATTAGGGAAAAAAAAGAGGCGAGATTAGAAAAAAGAAGGTCTTTAGAAAAAAGGGTATTTGAGTTAAAGCAACAAATTGTTTGGCGAACAATCATAGCCATTGGTTTTATTTTGTTTCTCATAATTAGTATCATTTTAAGGCTTGGAAATTATTAATAAAGGCTAACTATTCAATCACTGATTGACACAGATTAGCACGGATAAAGATAGAGGTCAGAGGATAGAGGTCAAAGGACAGATTAGGATTCTGCAAAATAGGATTTGGGGGAGACAATAAATAAATATCAAATATCAAAGGCAAAGATAGTAGATAGTAGATAGTTGATAGTTGAAGGACTATAGACTATAGACTATAGACTATAAACTATAAACCATAAACTATAAACCATAAACTATAAACTATAAACCATAAACTATAAACTATAAACCATAAACTATAAACTATAAACGAGTTTTGCAGAACTCTAACAATAAGGAGAGATAAATATGTCATCACATGGAGGAATAATTGTTTATTTTATTAGAAATGTTGCCCAGTTAATAGAAACAATTAAGGATTTACAACTAACTTATCAACAGATGGAGAATCTAAAAATGCAGACTACTGACGGCAAGATTCATAATGTTGAGGTCATTGTCAAGGACGAAAATAATCGCCAGATTGGTTTTCAGAAACAAAATGACGGCACTTATAAAATTATTGCTGATTCTACTGGTTTGACCGCGGAACAATTAAAAAAACAACAGATGTGCATTAACAAAATAAAACAACACTATGCCTACAATGTGGTCATTCAGGAGTTAAAAAAACAAGGCTATCAATTAGTTGAAGAAAAAAAGGTTGAAAAGAATACTCTTAAACTTATCGCCAGAAGGTGGATATAAAGTAACTCAACCATCCCTGGTGTACATGTTTAGCGTGGTCAGAGAGCACAAATGAATGGTACTGACTTAGTGCGAAACCACTTCAAACACAACAAGTTGTGTAATACAAAATCAAAATTTAAATATTAAAATGCAAAATGACATATCAAATATCATATCAAAAATCAAAGAGCAAATATCAAAATTAAGGAATTCTTTT
>JBFLYA010000276.1 GCA_040757115.1 bacterium
GAAATTTATAGAAATAGGTAGAAATTGATTGTGGAAAACAACAAATTTCCATAAATTTCTATTAGTTTCTATTAATTTCAATTTTTTTAATAATATCTCCCTATCTCCTTAATCTCCATATCTCCTTTTGTTACACCACCTGAACGCTTACAAGTTTCTGAATTGACTTTGGCGAAAAAAAGAATATGAGGTAAATATCTATGTATGATGTTGTTATTATTGGTGGTGGTCCTGCAGGCTTGACTGCAGGATTATATACGAGCCGGGCAAGGCTTAAAACCTTATTGATTGAAAGTTATACCCTACCCTCTCAAGCAGTAACTACCGCCTTTATCGAAAATTACCCGGGCTTTCCTGAAGGAATTGGCGGTTTTGAATTAATAGAAAGGTTTAGAAAACAGGTAGAAATATTCGGATTAGAATCTACAATTGGGGATGTCCGAGGTATTCATAGCGTAGATAACACCTGGCGAGTAGAAGTGGGAGATAAAGTATATGATTGCCGATGTTTAATTATTGCCACTGGTGCAAGGCCTAAAGAATTAAATGTGCCTGGTGAGGTAAAATTTCGCGGGAAAGGAGTATCTTATTGTGCCACCTGCGATGGCGCGCTCTTTAAAAATAAAGATATAGTCGTAGTTGGCGGCGGCGATACCGCCGTAGAAGAGGCACTATTTTTGACCAGATTTGGCAAAAAAGTTACCTTGATTCATCGAAGAGATACCTTGCGGGCAACAAAAATCCTCCAGGAAAGAATATCAAAACATGAAAAAGTAGATTTTCTCTGGAACTCAGTCGTGGTTGAAATATCAGGCAACGAAAATGTAGAAGCAATCAAGGTAAAAAATACCACAACCCAGCAAGAATCAAAGATATTTTGTGATGGCGTTTTTATCTTTGTTGGACTTATCCCTAACACTGCCTTTCTTAAAGGAATCATAGAATTAGATGAGGAAGGATACATTATTACTGATGAAGGGATGAAAACATCAAATGAGGGAATTTTTGCCTGTGGTGATTGTCGGAAGAAATCTTTGCGTCAGATAATTACTGCCTGTGGAGATGGTGCATCTGCCGCCTTTTCTGCCCAAAAATATCTGGAAAGAGGTGGTTAAATGCGGACAGGAATTGCTAATTTACCACTGCATTATGGCAAAGCACCTGCCTGGCTTTTTCAACGAATGAAAAGGTTATCGCGTGAAATTGCTATCTGGGTGGTGAGTGAATTTGGGACAGAAGAACTATTGCGGAAATTATCTGACCCATTTTGGTTTCAGGCGTTTGGTTGTGTATTAGGGTTTGACTGGCATTCAAGTGGTTTGACCACGACGGTTTGCGGGGCATTAAAAGAAGGAATTAAAGGATTAGAGCACGAATTAGGGCTATTTATTGCGGGTGGAAAAGGGGCGGCTTCACGAAAAACCCCTACCGAAATCGAATCAAAAGGAACAGAATTAATTATAAACCCCAATAAATTAATCTATGCCAGCAAAATGGCGGCGAAGGTTGATAGTGCCGCTTTACAAGATGGCTATCAACTTTATCATCATGTTTTTATCTTTACTAAAACAGGTTTATGGTGTGTTGTTCAACAAGGGATGAATGAGAGTAACCGCTATGCCAGACGGTATCACTGGTTAAGTGATGAGATGAGAGATTTTGTCTGCGAACCACATACCGCTATCTGCTGTGATAACAAATCTAAGGTGTTAAATATGGTGGCGATTGAAAGCCAAAAGGCAAGAGAGGCAACTACTTTTATCGCTAAAGAAATGCCAGATAAAGTCATTTTTGATTTAAAAAAACTACAAAACTTAAATTTGCCATCCCATCATCAAGTTTGGCTTAAGGACATAAATTCCTCTAAATTAAATAAGATTCTTTTGACCACCTACGAGGCACAACCAGCAAATTTTGAGCAACTATTAGGGATAAAAGGTGTAGGAGCAAAGACTATCCGGGCATTAACTCTAATTTCCGAATTAATTTATGGCACGCCAGCCAGCTTTCGCGACCCGGTAAGATACAGCTTTGCCCATGGTGGAAAAGACGGACATCCATATCCCGTCAATAAAGCCACTTATGATATCTCAATTCACATTCTCCATCAAGCAATCTCTGCGGCTAAAATTGGTGAAACAGAAAAAAGGGATGCCCTCAGACGATTAACTAACTGGTGGGGATAACTGGTTCCTTTTACCTGCTTTCTACCTCTTTCTTAATTATTTCTCGAGCTAAATTTATATACGCCTCGGCACCTGTAGAATTAATCTCATAAAGAATAATTGGCTTACCAAAACTCGGTGATTCTGAAAGTCTAACATTGCACGGGATAACCGTTTGATATACCTTACTCGTAAAACACTTTCTAATTTCAGCGGTAATTTGTTGTGAAAGATTAGTCCGGGCATCAAACATAGTCAAAAGTATTCCTTCAATAGCGAGTTTAGAATTAAGTCTATTTTGAACCAGGGTAATTGTCCCTAAAAGTTGTCCTAATCCTTCTAAGGCGTAATATTCACATTGAATAGGAATTAGAACCGTATCCGCCGAAACAAGGGAATTTAATGTCAGTAATCCTAATGAAGGTGGCGTATCAATAAAAAGATATTGATAATTATCCTTGATTTCTGCAATCGCCTCTTTTAATTTTAATTCACGGCCTTCGATATTGACTAATTCAATTTCAGCGCCAGTTAAAGTTACATTCGCCGGAACTAAATCCAAATGTTCTAATTCTGTCTTACAGATAGCCTTCGTAATTGGCTCTTTTCCAATTAACACCTCATAAACATTTGGGTTACACTTATGTTTATCAAATCCTAATCCACTTGTGGTATTCGCCTGAGGATCCATGTCAATAAGGAGGCAATGTTGACCTAACATTGCAAGGCAGGCGGCGAGATTTATCGCGGTTGTTGTTTTTCCTACCCCTCCTTTCTGATTGGCAATAGTAATTATTCTACCCATAACATTATCCTCCTGATTATTGGTAATTGGTTACCCATTTTTAATTTCGTGTAACTATTCACCGCAGAGACGCAGAGGAACAGAGAAAAAAGGATTTAAATTAGATTGTGGATACCGGATAGATCTTTTAGTTGAAGAAAAAGTTATCGTAGAATTAAAAGCAGTCGAGCAACTACTTCCGATTCACGAAGCTCAACTTTTAACCTATCTAAAAATGATGAATAAAAGGATAAGTTTATTGATCAATTTTAATGTTTCTGTTCTAAGAGATGGAATTAAGCGTATAGCCAATAGATTTTAATTTTTTCTCTGTGTCTCCGCGTCTCTGCGGTGAATAGTTACAATTTCGTGAAGTCCTATTCAAAATTAAGTTATTGGTTTTCTCTCTGGCACACCTACTCTTCGGGGATACTCTACAGGTGTTGGTTTTATCTTTTCTATAATGACTAAATTCCTCTCTTGATGAACAATGGGCAAGGTTATCCGTTTTTGTTCTTTAATCCTTCCCCCTAAAATATCTATCGCCTTTTGTGCATAGATTAATTCATCTTGTAGAAAACTTCCTTTCTGGGAGATGAATAGCCCTCCTATTTTTAAAAAAGGCAATGTATATTCCACTAATGTATTTAATTTAGCAACTGCTCTTGATACTACTAAATCATATCTTTGGCGATATTCTTCTTTATTCCCAAATTCTTCGGCTCTACCCTGTAAAATCTCGAATTTTATCCCCAGGTGATTTTTAAGTTGATAAAGGAATTCGACATATTTTCCCTTTGAATCTAATAAAATCAAATTGACTTGCGGGTAACAAATCTTTAAAGGTATCCCTGGAAATCCTGCTCCAGTTCCTACATCGATTATCTTCATCTCATTAATCGGACAAAATCCCAGGGCGCAAGTTAATGAATCAAGAAAATGATTCACAATAATACCATCAGAAGTCTTAATTCCTGTAATATTAACCTTCTGATTATAGTCTTTAATTATCTTTAAATAAATAGAGAACAATTTTAGTTGAGCATCATTTAAAGCAATTCCTAACTCCTTTGTTCCCTGTTTGAATAACTCTTCTAACTGATACATTAATGCTTCTATTATTCTACTATATTTCAGTTTAGATGTCAAGGATAAATCAAAAGTAGGAGTAATGGGTCAGTGAAATGGGGGATTCTCCTGAAAATAAGGAAGTAGAAAGTAGAGAGTAGAAAGTAGAAAGTAAGGAAAACATCACTCCTCACGCCTATCTCCTTACCTTCCACCTTCTATCTCCTACCTACTATTTTCATCCTCATTTGTGAACCCACGGTTCATGAGCGTTCTCCTGAAAATAGTTAATTAGAGATTAGAGAATTAGAACCTGCACTCTTGCTAATCTCTAATCTCCAATCTCTAATCTCTATGCCCGATTTTCATCCTCCTCGTATAATATATATTGTTGGTCATTTTGAATGCCACAATCTTAATTCCTTATTAAATCCCCCACGATTGGGGGTTGGGGGTTGAAAATAAAATTAAAAAATTAATTATTAGTACTGGTAGTGATGTGGAGAGTGTGGGTAACTCCAAAGGAGTTATCCAAGCAATTGTGGATAACTCAAAGACTTATCCAAGCGATTGTGGGTAAGTTGTGGACAACTCTGCTGTCCATCAACTTATCCACATGAGCGTCAATTGCGTCACTATCCACATCTTTCCACTTGACTTTTTAGGATGTCCCTGTCATAATATCCAGTAATATTCGCACTATGGAAGCTCAACTTAAAAAAATAGATCAATCTATCGCCAAAGAGATTTCTGGAATTGAACACACTCTTTTGTCTATTCAGGGCATCGGACCTGTCTTTGCTGCTGGCATAATCG
>JBFLYA010000277.1 GCA_040757115.1 bacterium
AGCGTGCAAGCAATCTCTCCAACAATTTCACTGTGCCAAATACAATCGTTTTCACCACTTTGACCACACGACCTTTCTCCCGCTTTTTGCTCACTGTAGCATAACACAAATCCTCTGGCATTTTTTTTCTCAGACTTTGAGGAATCTCCCAAATCACAATCTTCGGATGGCTCTATTTCATAACTATAACTTTGTTCAATGGCGCAAGTGTATGCTGAATAATCATCACTGGTAATTAACAAATCTGTTCGTCCACCTGTCCGCTTTTTGACATCTTCAACCACCTGACACCAGTTTTCTTTTGTCCGCTTCCCACACACCAAACTTAACAAAAGACGATGTTCAGGGTCTACGGCAGTATGGTCCCACTCATCACCTCCAAAACTCTTCCAGAGCATCTTCCTCATTACAATTAGATTCCTTTTTTGATACAAATCCCCACTTCTCATCAAGTTGTATTTCTTTAGTCTGAGGGGGAAAAAACCACTAATTCATCATGCACCTTCTTAGCCTGATCTCCAGCTAATCGTGCATATCGAGTTACTGTGTTTTTGTCCACTCCTACCAACCGGCTGGTGGCACGCGTCCCACAACCCTCCTGAATATGTTTCATCACCGATATTACCACTTCTGCTGGCAATCGTGCATAATTCAACATTGTTCCTTTTCGCTCCGAAAAATGAGCACCGCAGCTCTGACAATAAATCAGCCGAATCCGTTTCCCTTTTCCACTCCATCCACGGAAAGAAAGATTTCCTTTACCGCGAATATTGTAATTCGGACAAGAAGGATTCTGACAACAAAAATGTTCTATTGGATGCATCGTTTTCTCTCCTTTGTAAAATTTCGGTACCCCAAAACCTCGCTTCTGACAGACCCAGAAGTTAGTCTTGAATACTTACCTTATTATAATTATCGACACGATGCATCCTCAACTTTAGCTTCTTTCAGACACCACCAAAAAAAGCAATTTCCTATCAGTCATAAAATCAGTTTCTATAAAGAATGACCTAAGTTAATAGGTGATCTAACAATGATAATTCTTTCTGCAATACCCAAAAATTATAGAGCTTCTCGTATATGGGAAATTTCCAAAATCTAGTGATGGTAACTAAATGGGTAATAGTGTGACGAATCAAAAGAAATCTAAAAATCAATAATCTTTCCACACTCGCTTCCTCAAAACCCTCCAGGAGCGCTTTTTGCAAAGAAATAAGATATTTTTTCCGAAAGTAGGGCTTAAATGTCATCAGATAAAATTGGTGGTATAAACGCGTTATATCTAAATAAGAAGAATCTATCTGGGACTCCCCAAAATCAAAAACAGCAACCTGTTGACCATTTACAATGATGTTACTTGGATTAAAATCGGAATGACAAATACTCACCCGGAGTTCTTTTTCGCTTAAATCATTTCTATGTTTTTCAAAAAAACTTAATATCTGTTCTTTATAACGAGCTGGAAACCAGTTAGCTCGTTCTTCAGTTAATATCCTCAGCCGAACATTACAATATTGAATAAATTCGTCAACCGAGAATCTTCGGTCATTTAGGGATGATAATGATTGAAAATATCGTAACCATGCACCCACATTCCGAACCTGAACTATTAAGTTGTCATATTTTATTGAAGAGGTAAACAAACAAGTTCCTTGTCTTATCAAATACCCTAACCCTTCGCCGGAAATTTCTTCTGTAATGATTAAATATCTTTCAGGGATTACTAATAAAGGTTTCGGAACAAAAAATTGATTTGAGTCAATAAATCGTTCATACCAATAGTTTAAGTTTTGATATTCCTCGAGCACCCATTGATTTATATCATTAATCATGGGAATGCTGTCCTCTTTATAAATTTTGATAAAAATATTTTTGTTCCCTTCCGAACCCTTAGCTTCACATTTTATAACATGAGAAAACCATCCCTCAATGTAGTGACGGACATGAAGAGTTTCTATTTTACCTATTCCTAATTCTACGGACAGCTTTTTGATGTAATCCTTCTCTATGCCGAGATCTGAAGGATCTAAGTTCATATTATGTATCTTAGATAAGTTTTTTATTTTCATCGTCATTTTTTGAAACCACAAAGAGTTGCCTCCAAAACCGGAAGGGACATTTTCTGACATACATTTATTCTTCGCAAACCATAAGGATTAGTATGATTGTCATTAAACAATGGGATTTGGGAAAAAGATAGATGATAACCTAATTCTCTTAGTTGGTCCTGATGAAATTCTCTGAAATCGGGCATTTCCCCATTCGGATAACTAAAGGCAATGCACGCCATTCCGGTTTCTTTTTCAATCATCTCCTTTGAAACCCTTAATTCACAGTAACTCTTGTTAGGCTCTAAGGTTGTCAATATCGCATGGGAGTGGGAATGATATCCGACCGTATGACCATTGTCAACCAGAGTTTTCACATTAGATGGCACCATACCTACTTTGCGACACTTTAATTCTGCACGCTTAAGAAATACCCCTATTCGCACTTCACTCCGCTTTATCCCCGTCCGTTTATTTAGGACTTCCATCGCCTCTTTAATCGTCGCTGGTGGGTGTTCTCTAAAATATGCTTCTATCGTTGATATATGCTGGTCTAATAAACTTTCTGGTCTGTCCAAGTTAATCTCTTTTAATTTTTCAAGCCCCCTTCTTTGTATAGTTTAATATATTCGGCGACCACATTTACCGATACACCTGTTAATTGGGCTATCTTTTTATGCGGCACACCTTGACTCTTTAACCATAAGGCTTCCATCTTGCGTTGCACCCTCGGATGTGGATGATGATATCGTTCATAATTCAAGGCTTTTATCTCATCTTCCGTCCACTCTATGTTTATCATAATGTTCCCTCCCTTTTTGATAGATAAGTTTAGTCTACGGAGTTCTATTTTACTACCTTTTAATTCTGATGTCAACATTTTTTAACAGGAATTCCCCAAGTTAATTTACAAAGAGGGATAGTGAGTTATGTTGACTTCTGATGGCAATATCTCCCCCTTTCCCCCAACAAATTTATTTAGGAGAGTTATTAAAATTTATTATTTATTTTTGTAACCGTTCAGGTATAGCTAATAAAGATATTATGTTTCCCCCCTTGCTTACCTATATCAAATTAAGGCTAAAGAAAAGCCTAAAAAGAGCCGATATAGATATTGAGGGAGGGGACTCAATGGAACAAAGCAATCAGAAATTAGAAATAACTCCTCAATATTTAGAATCTCTATCAAAGAGCCAATTAATAGAATTAGTGTTGTTTCTTGTCCAACGGATTCAGGTTCTTGAGGAAAAGATTGTCTTACTCAATAAGAACTCTTCCACCTCTTCAAAACCACCCTCTTCTGACATTGTCAAACCCCAAAAGGCAGATAAGACAGAAGTCCCAAGAAAGATAGGGGGACAGAAAGGACATACCGGAACTACTCATCAACCCGTAAGCGTTCAGGCAGTCAATCAGATAGAAGAGTATGATATCAAGGTATGTTCTGTATGCAATCAAGATGTCCTCCCAGAGAGGGTTGGCAATCCAATTATTCATCAGGTAGTAGAAATACCTGCAAAGCTCATTACTATAACTGAACATCGCAGCTATGGTCATTTATGTCCAAACTGTCATAAGGTCGTCTATGCTCCTTTCCCTGAGCAAATCATACCACACCAACTGTGTGGTCCAAGGCTTCAGGCACTTATAGCTTATATGAAAGGGAACCTACATGCTTCTTATACCAACTTATCACTTTTTATCAATGATATTCTTGGCCTTGAAATTAGCCGTAGTACCGTTTGTAATATTATTTCCCAGGTTAACAAAGCCTTATTTAAGCCATACGAAGAGGTCAAAGAATATATTTCTAACTAACCACACCTACATATTGATGAGACAGGTTGGAAAGATAATGGATTAGCCCATTGGGTCTGGGTGTTCTGCACTAACTTAATTAGCTTCTTCTATATTAGTAAATCTCGAGCAAGTAAGGTATTAGAAGAAGTTCTTGGTCAAACATATAAAGGAACCATTATTAGCGACTTCTTTTCTGCTTACATTAAATACGCCAGTGAATTCCAGCAATTTTGCTTAGCCCATTTAATTCGTGATATTAAGTTTCTAACTACCTTGCCTGATAAAACAACCCAACTTTTGGGACAGGGACTACTTCTCTGTTTCAGACATATCTTTCAAATCTGGCATCGTAAACATGAGATACCTAAAGAAGAATATTAGGAGCAAATAAAGAATATTCAGAATAATCTTCGGCTTCTTCTGGAGCAAAATAGCAACCTTTCTCCAAAGGGCATAACTATGTCCAAACGACTATGTAGACATTGGGATTCTATATTCCGTTTCCTCTTTGATTCAACTATATCCCCGACAAACAATATAGCTGAACAAACTATCCGTGCCCTGGTTATTGACTGTAAGATTACCCAAGGCAGCCGCAGCGAAATGGGTAAACAGTGGAATGCCCGAATCTGGACAGCCATTTCAACCTGTCGAAAACAAAATCGACCGATCTGGTCTTTTTTGCAACAAGCAATTAATGCTTTCTACTTTAACTTATCTACCCCTTCTTTGTTGCCTAAGTCTGTATAACCTGCCTACCTACCTGAACGGTTACAAAAACTTTATATTGTTATATCTACTTAGAGAACGATATACTAGTACTGTGTTAAGTAAATTTTTTCACAGTTTTTTCTAAAGTTTTGCTGATAAAATGACGATAATTCCACGTGGGCATAGAAATTTTAAGGAGGAAAGAATTATGCAAAAAAGATATCCACGTGG
>JBFLYA010000278.1:0-3363 GCA_040757115.1 bacterium
TATTTAAAAAATTCACTTGTATCCGAACATACTATTTTTGTGCCTTTTTAGGGATATAAGTCAAGAAAAATATTTTTAAAAAAACTTAATTTTTTACTTGACATTTCACCATAAGACTTTGTGTCCACCATTATGGACAGGCGGGTTTCTCCTTTTTACCTTTCCTGTCACTTATAAATTTCTGTTCCTTCTCTTTGAGTCAATTTATGGAATATTTCTGTAATCTTTAAAGTAGTGATACCTGGTTTGCCCGTTCCAATGATGCGGTTATCAATTCTCACCACTGGAATTACCTCAGCGGCTGTGCCAGTCAAAAAACATTCATCTGCGGTATAAAGGTCAAACCGAGTTAAGACATTTTCAACCACCTTTAGTCCCATCTCTTCACCTATTTTCATCACCGTATCTCGTGTAATCCCCTCCAGGACACCTACCCATAAAGGCGGTGTAGTCAGGGTATGATTCTTGATAATAAAGATATTATCTCCACTACATTCAGTAACATATCCTTCGGTGTTTAACATCACTGCCTCTAAGACACCGGCATTACTCGCTTCAATCCGTGCTAAAATACTGTTAAGATAGTTTAATGTTTTCGCACAGGGACTTAAAGCTTCTTGAATATTTTTCCGAGTAGGCACGGTAACTATTTCCAATCCATTTTCATAACATTCCTTTGGATATAAACTTATCTTATCCACAATAATGATAACAGAAGGTTTTGGGCATTTTTTCGGGTCTAACCCTAAATCTCCTGCTCCTCTTGTGACCAGTAATCTAATATAGGCATCCTGTAATTCATTGGCTTTTATTGTTTCAATAACGGCTTTAGTTAATTCTTCCTTTGTTAAAGGTATAGTGAGCATAATATATTTTGCTGATTTATACAGTCTTTCTAAATGCTCATTTAATTTGAATACCCGGCCATTGTATACCCTGATTCCTTCAAATACCCCATCACCATAAAGTAAGCCATGGTCAAAAACAGAAATCTTTGCCTCTTCCTTTTTAAAAAGTTCTCCATCGATATACACTAATCCCATTGTTTTTTAAACCTCCTCTTCTAAAATTGAATGTCTCTTAAAAATTAATAAGGGATGTATGACGACCGTTTGTTAGAACAAGAAATGGATTGTCCTTCATCCCTTAGTTATCTCTTATCTTTACCCATAAGTTTTACTGGACAATGTTACATTCATTCACCATTCGCCATTCGCAATTCACCATTCACCATTTCTTCCCTAAATTTCCTTACTAATGGAGAATGGTGAATTGTCAATTGTGAATTATTACTTTTCACGGTGTCCAGTAAAAATTGTGGGACAGGATTAGCAATTATCTGGCGGAGAGGCTGGGATTTGAACCCAGGGTGCAGTTATACACCGCACAACTGCTTAGCAGGCAGCCCCGATCGACCACTCTGGCACCTCTCCACTTAGTGAATTAGTGATTAGCGAATTAGAGAATTAAAATATTCCAGTTCTCTAATTTGCTAATTCGCACTTTCCTCCTGTCTACTGATTACTGTCAACTATCTACTGACTACTATTTGCTGGCGGCGGGAGTAGGATTCGAACCCACGGACGAGTTACCCCGTCAACGGTTTTCAAGACCGCCGCAATCGTCCACTCTGCCATCCCGCCTATGGCTAACTATTTCAATAATAGAACGCAGATTATCAGGATAATAAACATTAAAATAAACCATAAAGACATCACGACACCAAGATTAAAGAATCATTTGGTATTTTAATCCTCATTTGGATATCTCATAGCAAAAACATATTTCATATATTTTCTTTATCTCTTAGTGCCTTTGTGCCTTGGTGGCTAATAATAGTTAGTATTTAAAATCTTGAAAATCGGCGTTCATCTGCGTCCAACAAATGATTATCTAAAACTTCACCGTGCAAGAAAGGAAATGCGTTCCTGCTCCACCACCTTGTAATAAGGCATAATCAATATCATATTTTAATTCCGGGAAAAACTTCTTTAATTCCCCTCTAACCCCAAATCCTATAGTATGATAATATTTATTCAAAAGCCCTGCCCGTATCGCCAGTTTATCCTCATACCATTTCTCAAAGCCTACGCGTACCCCACTTTGCCCCATATCTATCTTTGTATCATATACATTATCTAGTGTCCAATCGTAAATATCTATCGCAAAAATAGTTTTATCATCTGGTCTATAGGCAAACCCTGGTTTAATAATTTTTTTCCAGGAAAAATCGTAAATTGGCGAATCTTCCCCATAATGGATAACCGGTTCATCTAAATTTTGCACGATAAGCCCAAGTGAGAATTCCTTATTTACATGATACAAAATACCAACATCATACTCGATAACATCTGTTGTATGTCCTGTTGGTGGACAATCAGACCATTTGAAATCATCCGCAGATGTTCCGACCAAAAGCGATGAAGTTCTTTTTCGGATGTTAACACCCATTGCGACATTTTGAAATTGTCCCGTTCCATAACCTCCAAAGGCTAAACCAACCCATTCATCATCAATCGCATAATGAGTCAGGTCATCAGTTTCCTTTTCGTACCATTTGAATCCTGCTTTAAACTGCACATAATTCACTCCTATTCCTCCATAATCACCCAATTTAGTTCCTGCCGCTAACCACTCGTGATAAGTAGTTATCTCTCGGTTATTCATTGTGCGCATAATTGTTAGTTCTGACTTTTTTATATTCCCCAATCCGGCAGGATTCCAGAAGCAACTATCAATTCCTTCGGCTACCGCGACAAAAGTTCCTCCCATACCTAATGCCCTTGCCCCGACGCCTTCACCAAAGTAGCTAAAGCCAGTTTTTTGATTAAGTAATACTAACCCCATTCCTATTACCAAGATAGTTAATTTTTTCATAATCATATCCTTTCATCCAAAAATGAAGTTAAAAGTTTAAAAAAGTATATTCCTTTCCCGAATTCCAAATTCCTAACCTCGAATTTTCATTCTTCTTTTTAAATGCTATCTGAGTACTTACAGTTATCTTAGCCATTTTATAAGTCCTGCAACGGTAACAAGTTGTCCAATCCAGAAAAGAAACATCCATTTGATAATCTCTGTTTTAAATTGAGCTATCTGTGTTTGTATTTTTGCCACCTCTTCAGTAATCCGCCTATCAAGTTTAGCAGTCTCTTCAGTAATCCGTCTATCAAGTTTAGCAGTCTCTTCAGTAATCCGATTATCAAGTTTAGTCACCTCTTCAGTAATCCGTCTATCAAGTTTAGCAGTCTCTTCAGTAATCCGATTATCAAGTTTAGCAACCTCTTCAGTAATCCGTCTATCAAGTTTAGCAGTCTCTTCAGTAATCCGATTATCAAGTTTAGCAGTCTCTTCAGTAATCCG
>JBFLYA010000278.1:3463-4784 GCA_040757115.1 bacterium
CTCTTCAGTAATCCGTCTATCAAGTTTAGCAGTCTCTTCAGTAATCCGATTATCAAGTTTAGCAGTCTCTTCAGTAATCCGATTATCAAGTTTTGAATTTTCCTCAGAAAGTCTTCTTTCAAATTTTTCTTCGGCTATGACAATAGAATCTTTCTTTACATTATCCTCAACCTTATTAATAATAGTAATGAACTCATCAACTCCCTGGTCAGTAAGTTTTTCTCTTAAAATCTTTGGGACAGCTAAAACAACCATTTTAAAATTCCTCCTTATATAAATTTTTCGTAATAGTTCAAAATCATTAAAGCAACGATTAAAACTTAGTTGTTAAAGATAAAAGATGCGTTCCCGCACCATTACTTTCTAAAAGTGCATAATCAAGTTGAAATTCTAAAGTAGAGGGTTGTTCTTTGGTTCCGGAAATTTCTACTTTTGTAAACTGCGGACTCCCTCTTAAGCCAAAACCAATCGTATGGAAAGTCCTTCCATAAAGTCCGGCTCTAACTGCAAATCCATCAGTCAGCCACCGTTCGAAACCTACCCTGACCCCACTTTGTCCCTCCATATCTTCATCATAGATATTGTCTAAAACAAAGTGATACCAATCAATAGAGAAGATAGTTTTATCATCTGGTTTCCAGGCGGCGCCAGGTCTAAAATTACGGACACACTCATATTTTCTGTTTAATGGTGAATTTGAAAAGTCTATTTTAGGTTTATTTACATCCTGAATCAAAATTCCGATGGTAAAGTGTTCATTGAGATTATGCAAAATCCCAATATCGTATCCCAGTGAGTCTGTTTCGTAGCCTTTGTTTCTAAAATCCGCTCCACCGCCCCAGGTTGATGCTCCTGTTCCATTACCGGTCATCAGGGAATAAGTAATCTTCCGAATGTTAACTCCAAAGGCAGTATTTTTCAATATTCCGGTGCCGTAACCACCAATAGAAAATACCTTCCACTTTTCGTCAAAAACATAGTTTCTGCCAGTGGTATTTTCTGTTTCATCTATCCAACTTATTTCATGAATATAACTTCCCCCTATGCCCGCCGCATTGCCTGCTCTAACCGTCCCGGCATACCATTCCTGATAGCTAATCACATCTCGATTATTCATCGTTTTCATCCCGGTAAGTTCTATCCTTTTAATATTGCTCATACCTGCTGGATTCCAGTAACAGGAATGAACATCATCCGCAACCGCCACAAACGCTCCACCCATCGAAAGTGGTCTTGCACCCAAACAGGCATAACTTATGCTTGTGAATAAAAAATTAACTCCTATCCCTAAAATAAGTATTTTTTTCATTCTTTACCCCCT
>JBFLYA010000279.1 GCA_040757115.1 bacterium
GAGGATAAAAACAGATGAATGCTAAAGAGATATTTTTAGATTTAGTAAGTAAAGTAGTAAAAGGACAAGTTTCCTTAGATGAGGCAATAGCAGAAGTTCATAGTCAAAGGATAAAACCCTGGCTGGAGAAAGAGGCAGTGTTAAATCTGGAGCAAACAATCAATAGCCTGGCTAACCAATCTCCACCACAGGCATATTACCTTGCTACCCTTAACTATGAATCAGCAAAGATAATAGGTCATAGTCTTCTTAGAGCTCATTCTACATTTATCTTAGCCAGTCTATCGTTGCGGCTTGCAAGGTATCATCAGGCTATCAAACTCTATGAAGAGGCATTACCCATATTTGAAGGATTAAATGAGAGACAGGCAGCGGGAGCAATTACTGGCAACATAGGTCATGCCTATTTCTCCTTAGGTCAATATCAGAAGGCGATTGAATATGATGAAGAGGCACTGAAGATAGCCAGAGAGATTGGAGATAGAATGGATGAAGGAACTGAGCTTGGCAACTTAGGTATTGCCTATCGTTCTTTAGGTCAATATCAGAAGGCGATTGAATATTTTGAAGAGGCACTGAAGATAGCTAAGGAGATTGGAGATAGGCAGGGTGAAGGAAGTCGTCTTGGCAACTTAGGTAATGCTTATTACTCTTCAGGTCAATACCAGAAGGCGATTGAATATTTTGAAGAGGCACTAAAAATAGCCAGGGAGATTGGAGATAGGCAAGCCGAAGAAGACTGGATTGATAATCTGGGTAATGTTTTCCTTTCCTTAAAGGAATATCAAAAGGCAATAGACCACTATGAAGAAGCAAGAAAGATAGCTGAGGGACTGGGGGACGAGTTAGGGATTGGTTTCACGATTGGTCAACTTGGTAGAGTTCATGAAGAGAAGGGAGAGTATCAATCAGCCATCAGGAATTATCTTCAAGCATCTTCAGTATTCAGGAAACTTAACTCCCCACATCTTGAAAATACACTCGACTACCTTAATAGACTAAAAGGGTCTTTAGGCAAGGAGAGATTTGAGCAGTATATTAGGGAAATTCAAAGGGAGATGTAAGTATGGATTCGATTAGAGCCGAAATTAAAGAGCTTCTACCAATATTGGAGGAAAGAGAAAGAAGAAGAATTAAAGAGTTAGTAAAAGACCATCCGGAAGTTAATATGAATATAACTGTAATAAATATGACTGTGAACATTCCCACTTTACCAACAACCTCAAAACCAGCCGAGATAGAGACTATGGGGATTATTGAACAATCCACTAACTTCTTTAAACCAACAAGGTATGAAAGTGGGTTTATTGGAGAGAATTTAAGATTAGAGGAGTTTTCTTCCCTTACGGAGGAGCAAAAGATTCAGTTAGACTCTCTCCTGTGGGAAAAGAACAAAGATTGGCTTAATAAAAAATTTCAGGAATTAAATGCCGCCTGGATATCTGTAGTGAACGGAGTAATAGTTAAATCTTCTCCAGATATTTGTGAATATCCACAGAGAAAAGAAATATTAAAACTCTGTGAGGAAAAGGCAAAATTCCCATTTCTTTTTATAAATGACTACTTTTTTATGATTGAAGAAGGGGCTTCTATATGGAGTAAAACCTCAGGCGCACCAGATGACCATTATCCAACAACAGAAATTCAAATCGCATCTCTAACAACAACAGTTAAACTACCTTGTGACCTTGATACTGGAACTTATCTACTATTTGTAGATAGGGAAAGATTAATATCTGAAGGGTTAATTACTCCTCATCTTCTGGAAGAAGAAGGAAAGATTTATCAAGGTAGTCATTTAAATGAGATATATAAAGGTTATATGATAAACACTTTTTCTGTGGGTATAATATTAGAAGATGGTAAGGTTATAAAGAAAAATTCATTTCCTGTAATCTGTGTAACAAATTGGGGTAAAAGCCCTTTTGTAAAAATAAATAAAAATAGATGTGGATTGGTAGGAAGAGGATTATTTCTAAATTTAAAACGAGTTATTCTCCTTGATTTTAGCCTTTGGGAGACAAAAATTTTCTAATCCTACAACCTTTTGATTTGCAAATACTGACAAACTTTTATTTAAAAAAATCCGTAACCGTTCAGGTGGTAATTTATGTCTGTGCGGTGAACAGTTACAGATTTTTTATGGAATGGTAAAAAATGAATAAAGAAGGTTATCCTTTTGTTGAGATAGAGAGAAAATGGCAAAAATTCTGGGAAGAAAACCAGATTTTTAAAACTATATCTTCTAAAAAAAAACCTAAATATTATTGTCTTGAGATGTTTCCTTACCCATCTGGCAAGATTCATATGGGGCATGTGCGCAATTATGCCATTGGTGATGTCATTGCCCGATTTAAAAGGATGCAAGGATATGAGATTTTGCATCCGATGGGTTGGGATGCCTTTGGTCTGCCCGCAGAAAATGCCGCTTTAGAAAAAGGTGTTCATCCCGCAAAATGGACACTCCAAAATATCGAATATATGCGAGGCCAATTGAAAAAATTAGGTTTTTCTTATGATTGGAATCGCGAAATTGCCACCTGCTCTCAAGATTATTACAAATGGAATCAATGGCTATTCCTGAAGTTTTATGAAAAAGGATTGGTTTATAAAAAAGAGGCAGAAGTGAATTGGTGCGAGAAGTGTCAAACGGTATTGGCTAATGAGCAGGTTGAAAAAGGATTGTGCTGGCGATGTTCATCTGTGGTTAAAAGTAAAAAATTAGACCAGTGGTTTTTTAAGATTACAGATTACGCAGATAGACTATTAGAAGAACAAAACCTGCTTGAAAATTGGCCTCAAAGAGTCCTAACCATGCAGACCAACTGGATTGGTAAAAGTTTTGGCACAGAAATTGATTTTAAAATCGTTGGCAGTGCTGAGATTATAAAGGTATTTACTACCCGACCAGATACCATTTTCGGTGCTACTTATGTTGTCTTAGCCCCTGAATATCCCCTTGTAGAAAAACTTATCAAAGATATGCCTCAAGAAAATAAGATAAAAGAATTTATTGAATTCCATAAAACAAGAAAGGAATTAGAAGACATTGAAAAACAAGGTATCTTTACCGGGCAATATGCCATCAATCCGGTTAATAATGAGAAGATACCTATCTGGATAGGTAATTATGTCTTAATGGAATATGGCACAGGTGCAATTATGTGTGTTCCTGCTCATGACCAGCGGGATTTTGAATTTGCGATGAAATATGACCTGCCAAGACGATTAGTGATTCAATCGCCAGATGAAAAACTCACGGCTGAAACAATGACCTGTGCCTTTGAAGAAGAAGGATATCTGGTTAACTCTGCTCAGTTTGACAATATGCCATGCAAACAGGCAATTGATGCCATTTCTGTCTGGATGGAAAAAGAAAACATTGGTAGAAAAACGATTAATTATCGCCTGAAAGATTGGTTAGTCTCAAGACAACGCTACTGGGGAACGCCTATCCCTATTATTTATTGCCAGAATTGTGGGAAAGTGAAAGTCCCTTATGAACAACTTCCTGTTCAACTTCCAGAAAGGGTTGATATTCAAAAGGGTGAAACACTGGCGGATATTTCTGAGTTTATTAATACGACCTGTCCTAATTGTGGGAATAAGGCTTATCGGGAAACAGATACGATGGATACATTTGTAGATTCATCCTGGTATTTTGCCCGATACATCAGCCCAAAAACAGAAAATACCCCGGTTGACTTTAATGAGGCAAATTACTGGTTGCCGGTTGACCAATACATTGGTGGAATTGAACATGCAATTTTACATCTGCTTTATGCCCGCTTTTTTACCAAAGTGATGGCAGATTTGGAATTATTTGATGTAAAAGAGCCTTTTAAAAATTTACTCACACAAGGTATGGTTATCAAAGATGGGGCGAAGATGTCCAAATCTAAAGGGAATGTTGTTGACCCAAACGATATCATTACCAAATATGGTGCGGATACGGTTAGATTGTTTATCCTTTTTGCCGCCCCACCAGAAAAAGACCTTGAATGGAGTGACAAAGGAATAGAAGGCTGTTGGAGATTTTTGAATCGGGTCTATCGAATTGTCCAGCAGTATGCAGAAAAGATGAAAAGAATACAGGATGTAGAATGCAGAATGCAGAATGCAGAAGATAAAAAATTGTATTCATTTACCCATAAAACAATAAAAAGGGTGACCGAAGATATAGAAAATGAATTCCATTTTAATACCGCTATTGCCGCCGTAATGGAGTTAGTTAATGAAATTTATAAATATAGACTTCGAGAAGATGACGAAAATAGCTTATTTGTGCTTAACAAGGCATTAGAGGCAGTAGTTTTTTTACTCTCTCCAATGGCACCTCACCTTGCCGAAGAATTGTGGCAACTGCTGGGTAAAAAAACAAGCATCTTTAACCAAATGTGGCTTAAATATGACCCCGAGGCAATCAAAGAACAAGAAATCACTATCCCCATCCAGATAAATGGAAAACTAAAAGCCACGATTTCCGTTGCGGTAGATTGTCCAGAAGAGGAAATAAAAAATTTAGCCATTAAGGAGATTGAGAATAAAATTAAAGATAAACAAGTAAAGAAGGTCATTTTAGTCCCGAAGAAATTAGTGAATGTAGTTGTTGGATGAATTGGAATGGCTTATCAGGAGAAACGCTCATGCCCCTGCGGGGCACAAAGGAGAATGAAAATTAATGGGACGCAGATTTACAGGATTTACAAGATTTTAAAGAAAAACCACTAAGGCACTATAAAAACATCAAGAAACACT
>JBFLYA010000280.1 GCA_040757115.1 bacterium
TAAGGATATTTAATATAGTCGGTGAAGAGGTATATGAATATGAGGGAGTAAGTAGTAGTGGTAAATGGCTCTGGAAGCTCCAGAATAAAGATAATGAGAAAGTAGCCAGTGGGATTTATATTTATGTAATTAGTAGTTCTGAAGGAGATAAGAAGGTAGGTAAGATAGGGGTGGTGAGGTAAGAGAGTTGGAAAGAGAGAGGTGGTTAGGGTTTTAATGCAAAGAGCAAGATGTAAAAATCGTAACCGTTCAGCCACAGAGTTCACAGAGAATTAGAGAAATTAGCCACACATGGACACGAATTAACCTGTGACATTCGATAAATGTAGTGCGAACCTTATTGCTTTTTCATAAATAGGTTCCTCTTTTGGGGAGAGCGATAGCAAGAAGAACTTTAATGTAAATATCAAAATGCAAATATCAAAATTACAATGCAAAATGCAAAAATACTTGTAAATTAACAAAGTAGCTGGAGAATATTTTGATTTTTGATTTGTAATTTTACATTTTGATGTTTGATTTTTAATTTATTTTATGGTATTCCAGAAAAGTGGAAGTTAATTTTGCAAAAACCATTAGGTTCGCTTTCCTGCTTGCCAGAAGCGAGGCTAAAGCCTCGCACTACAAATCTTTTTATTATTCGTATTCATTCGTGGTTATATATTCCCTCTGTGTTCTCTGTAACTCTGTGGCTATATCCCTGAACGGTTACTTCCCTCCTGATGAATGCTTACTTTTAATCTTCATCGCTATCCCTGCCACCAAAAGATAAACATCCTGAGCGTATCTTGCAATGATTTGATTTGCCTTGCCTAATAAATCCGTAAATTGTCTGGCTAATTTATTTGTTGGGACAAGACAGGAGCCAACTTCATTAGAGACAATAATCACCCATCCATCTTTTTTCTTGTCTATTGCCTCAACTAACGATGAGACCTTTTTTAAAATTTTATCCTCGGATAATTCATCTAAAAGTAGATTTGAAATAAGCATATTCAGGCAATCAATTAAAATTACCTCTGCCGTTGTTTTTTCTAATGTGGGGACAATCTCTTTTGGCTCTTCTATTGTTTGCCAATGTTTGGGTCTTAGCTGTTGATGTTCTTGAATCCTTGCCTTCATTTCCTCATCTGAAGGGATGCCGGTAGCGATAACCACTACTTTTTTACTTAATCGGTCAGCTAACTGACAGGCAAATTGGCTTTTCCCTGAACGAATACCCCCAAGCACTAACATTAGTGAGCTCATTTCTTTACTTACAATTTTACTAAAATTATTTAAAGATGTCAAGAAAAATTTATGAAACGTAACCGTTCACCGCAGACATACAGAGACGCAGAGAAAAAATTAAAATATATTCACCAGAGATAGAAATTTCCTTTTTTTGTGCATTTCGGGTCTTTCGTTGTTTATTAATCTTTTAATACTCACTTTTGACTAACTGTTTTTAAGCCTTCTTAAACACCGAAAAACACAAAAAAATATTTTTCTCTCTGTTTCTCTGCGTCTCTGCGGTAAATTACCACCTACGGTTACGATTGTGTAATAAAACTTTAGATACCCCCCTAACCATCAAGAAATCGCCAGCATTCTATCTATGGCGAGTTTTGCCTTTTGGGCAATGTCGTGGGGGACTTCTATTTTGGGCTCTTCGTCCTCAAGTGCAAAAAGGATTTTTTCGAGGGTAGTGAGTTTCATATTTGGACATACGGCGCGGGTAGAGGCAGGATAAAATTGTTTTTGCGGATTTTCTTTTTTTAGACGATGAATAATTCCAACCTCTGTGCCAATGATAAATTCTGTCCCCTCAGATTCTTTAACATAGCGACACATACCATTTGTGCTTAGAGCGGCATCAGCTACCGCAATTACCCCTTGAGAACACTCTGGATGAACGATAACCTTAACCTGTGGATGTTCTTTTTTAATCTGGTGAATTCCTTCTGGAGTTATAGTTTGGTGAGTTGGGCAATAGCCTGGCATCAAAATCATCTCCCGACCGGTTTGACGGGTAATATAATCACCCAGATATTTGTCCGGGGTAAATATTATCTTTTGGTTAGGAGGGAGAGAATTAATTACCTTGACGCCGTTGGCTGAAGTACAGCAATAATCGGATTCTGCTTTAACTTCAACATGGGTATTAACATAGGAGACAACAAGGGCATCAGGATATTCAGCCTTAGTTTGTCTTAAATTTTCTACACTGACCATATCTGCCATTGGACAGCCAGCGTTTATGTCAGGCATTAGAACTGTTTTATCTGGGGAGAGGATTTTGGCAGTTTCTGCCATAAAATGCACGCCGCAAAAGACAATTATCTTTGCATCAGTCTGAGCGGCTTTACGGGATAAATCAAGAGAATCACCTACAAAATCTGCAATATCCTGCACCTCGCCTCGCTGATAGTTATGTGCCAGAATAATCGCATGTTTGGCTTCCTTAATTTCTTTTATTCTCTCAACTAAATTACTTATTATCCTTCTTTGATGGGTATAGATATTCATCGAACCCGCCTTTACCTGACCAATTATGGTCATTCCGGCTGTATCTGCCAGTTGTATGGCTGATGTCGTGGGACAGGAACGGGCGACAAGAATTGGTATGCCCAGACGGGCAGACTTGAGCACCATTTCAGAAGATATTCGACCCGTAGAGAGTAAAATTTTATTCGCAACTTCTATCCCCTGAAGCAATGTCGCTCCTACAACCTTATCAATGGCATTATGCCGACCAATGTCCTCTTTGAAGATTAATATTCCCTTTTTGCTATCAGCCAGAGCCGCAGAATGCACACCGTATCTGGTAGAATAAGTGAGGAATTCTTTCATTAACCGACTAATCAACCAGGAGGAGAATTTTGCCTTCCCAGTTATTTTTGTTTCGTTTGATAGAGGACGAAATATAACTCCTCTGCCACAGCCTGAGGTAATGATTGCAGGGCTATCTTGAAGAGTTTCTCTGGACACTCTAACTTCGATTATTACCTTTTCTTCAGATACTTCAAGATTCACAATATCATCTGCATTTTTTATTAATCCTTCTGTCAGTAGAAAACCTATTGCCAATTCCTTTGTATCGGTAGGCGTAGATAGAAGTGTAACAAAATCTTTGCCATTCAATTTTATATGGAGAGGTTTTTCTTCTGGTACTGCATCTGTTGTTTTTTCAACTTTTTGTGAACTACCAATCTTCAGGATATTAACATTTTTCATATAGTTAAGTATATCATTTAGTTAGATTTTTGTCAACCAGCAATTCAGCCGCTTTTTTGCCTGAGAGGAGCATACCGCCAAATATTGGTCCCATTCGTGGTCCACCAAAGACGGCATTAGCGGCCATTCCAGCCACATAAACACAGGGATAGATTTCCTTTGTATTCTCAACGATGGTGCGTTCACCAACCTCTGCCCACATTGGTTTTTCACCCATAAGGTCACCTGTTGCGGTGAGAAGTTTTTTGCCAATTTTCCTTACAATTATATGAGCTACCTCAGCATCATGACCGGTCGCATCAATAACATATCTTGAGCGAATGGTCAAGGGGTCAACATGCAATTTGGCAATATCAACCGCACTCCAATTAAGAACAAGTCCTGTAACCTTTTTTTCACGAATCATTACATCTTCTGCAGAGATAAGATTAAATATCTTTACCCCAGCTCGAATTGTCTCCAAGCAAAGGGCAGACATAGTTTCTAATGAATCCGTGACAAAATAGCCGTTTTGATATTTTTCATATCGTATTTTAAAGTCATCGAGGATGGGAAGGGATGCTTCCTGAAAAACACACTTATTAAACATCATCCCACCACCCCACATACCACCACCAATGGAAAGTTTGCGTTCAAAGATTACTACTTTATGACCTTTTTTTGCCAGATAGTAGGCGGCTGTAAGACCAGCTGGTCCGCCACCAACAATAGCCACATCACTCTCTAAAAAGTTGACTAAATCTTCGCTCCATTTTTCAATAATCGCCTTTGAGATTACAATATCATCTAACTGCATTTTTTTTGCCTCCTTTTTCGTAACTATTTACTCAAGTGAAGTGTCACCAGGGGAAAAAGGGAAAATGATGAAAAATGGGAAAGGGAGAAATATTCGATCTGTGCAGTTAGCAATAATCTGACAACTAACTTTTGCACGAAAATATTTATAACTTTCTCAATAAACATATCGCTCCTACGGAGCTAATTTGATGTTGAGACGATAAATCTATAAACATCTCGCCCTTACAGGGCTGAATATATTTTTAAACTCCGTTAGGAGTGATATATTTGTAGACTATGATAATCCTTAAAGAATTCAGCTCCGTAGGAGCGAAATGTTTAACTTAATTTAACTGCACAGGTGGGAAATATTTGGGTTATGGTTAGGAAACCAGTAGAGAAGTTGGGTTGAGAAGTTAGTGAAGGAAAAGCCCAATTTCCTAACCCCTCCAACCAAACAGGCATTTTAACCAGCACCTATTTCTTTTCCCTTTTTTCCCAGTTTTTCCATTCTCCCATATTTACACCTTCAGATGGCTAAAGTGTTACCCTTTTTCTTAAAAAAATCCTTTGATAGATTATAAGATATATGAGTAATTTTGTCAAGAATTATTTTAAAAATTTCGTAACTATTCAGCACAATTATTCGATCTGTGCGGTTAGAAGAGAAACCTCCCCGCATTAAGGTTAAAGACGTACTCTCCCTTCTCCGCCGCTGGCGGGGGATTAAGGATGTGAAAATCTTCTCAAC
>JBFLYA010000281.1 GCA_040757115.1 bacterium
GGCAGAGGGCAGAAGGCAGAGGGCAGAAGGCAGAAGGCAGAAGGCAGAGGGCAGAAGGCAGAGGGCAGAAAGCAGAGGACAGAAGGCAGAGGACAGAAGGAGGAAAAACCTTCAACCTGATTACGGACACGGAAAACGGACACAATTTACGAATTTTCAGTGTTTTATCTGTGTCCATCCGTGGGCTGAATAGTTACTTAAAATCTTAAAAATCATATCCAATACTAAAATTACCTTTTGCCTTTTCAGTATCAACAAAATCTGTATTCCAGGAATAATCTACTTTTATGGGGAAAAAGCCTAAAAGCACTCTAAATCCCAAACCATAACACGCTTTTAAATCAGTATCTTTTTTCTCATCGGTAGAATGATGTCTTCTGGTAAGTGTTTCGCCTTTAGACCAGGTAGAACCTACATCCGCAAATATTACCATCCGAATGTTTCTAATCGAAACAGGTATCGCAAATTTAATCTCATCGATTAAAGGTAGTCTGAGTTCTGTATTTGCCAGGATGATATAATTGCCCCAGAATTCTCCGGCTTCATATCCTCTTAAAACTCCAAATTCCCGTCCTCCTAATGGGAATTCTCGGCGGTCTCTACCTTTACTTACAACACTAAAAAGACGAAAGGCAAAGTTTGACCGTCGGGTTAATCGGAGATATTGACGATAGTCGGTTTTAAAATTAGTGTATCTTGCTTGATGATGAATAAGTGGAACAGTTTGTTCGACACTTACTCTACTTCTGCCTCCACTTAAAGGCCCAAAATAACCCCAATTGGTCGTATCCTTAACTAATGAAACAAAGAAATAATCTATGCCTTCTTTCTCATATTTTATATCTTCCATAGTAACTTCTTCCTTTGAAGTTACCTCGCTGACCAGGCCTAATTCTACGCGTCTAAATTTACTAAAAGGATACTCCATACTGCCTACTATTCCGTATTCTTGCTCGGTAATATCTTTATCCGTAAAACTATAAAAATCAGACCAATTAAAAACCTCAACCAGATATGATGGTCTTTTAGTTAAATAACCGTAAGAAAGTTGAAAGTTAAGGTCATTGCTCAGTGAGGATGCATTGTCTAATAGAAGTGCGAACCTATGATTTCCAAGAACATCTGAGGCTGAGAATTCTAAACTAGCTGACATCCCTTGAGAAGAACTGTAAATAAATCCTCCCTGCCGCCAATCAAAAGAGAATTTAGGTGAATATTCATAGATTTTAGCCTTTTCTATTCGTTTGACTTCGGCTATTTTTGTCTCTGTTCCTGATGTTTCAGGTTTATTCCATGAAAGTTTTAAATCTTCCATTAGATATAATCTATATCCCTGTTGATAATATGAAACAAAAACTACCTCTCCCTGCGGTGAAATACTTCCTTGAAAAGCACCACCAATACAGTTTGTTACCGTTGCTACTTCTTTTGTCTCTAAATTATAACCATAGATATTGAATACACCATCCGCATCTGATGAATAAAATATAACTTTACTATCATCTGACCAGAATGGGTCTTTTTTATAGCCGTCTTGAGTGGTAGTTATTATTTCTTCTTTTGTCTTAGGTGAAATGACACAAATATTAGAAATCCCATCCCTTTCTTTAACATAGGCAATATATTCCCCATTTTTAGACCAAATAGGCTGATGGTCAAGTGAGTCGCCAGAGGTTAATTGAACGATATTATCATCTTCAATTAAATATATTTTACTGTGACCATTACCTAAGGCAGAAACAGCCAGACTTTTACCATCTGAGGAAAAGGATATTGAAGATATTTCATCAAATTTATCTATTTCTATTATCTCTTTAATTTTAGAGGTAAAGACATCGAAGATAAATATGGCATCTTTCCCTTTTGTTTTAGCGATAAAGGCGATTTTAGAACCATCACCAGACCAGGAAATTGCTCTTGATTCAATATTAAGTTCTTCAAAATTACGGGTTACCATACCTTTAGTAATTCTTTCAATTACTTTACCATCCTTAAGTCGTATGATGACAATTTCTGGTTCTCCGGATTCATAAGAGACAACCGCAAGCATATCTCCACCAGGAGAAAATGTTGGATGGGAATAAAATTTATCACGGCTTTCGACAACTATCTTTCCGAATTCTGTTGGTAATTTACGCCTGGTTAATTCAGGATAATACTTTTGCTGTAAAAATTTTATCCAATCATTCTCTAAATTTTCCATACTTACGCCCAGAGAGGTTTTAATCATACTCTCAACATTCGGCTGTGCCTTAAATCTTCTTAACAAAAGATGTATTTTATCCTCTCCATAAGTTTTGGCAATATATCTGAGTAAGGAGTGGCTTTGTTTGTAGGCTAAATATACATTTGGCAACCCGGAAAAATCTGATAAATCTGAGAGAGGAATAATATTATTTTCAAAGACGGCATCAGATAAAACTGTATGTCCCATTGTATCTAAATCCCCGGTCTCATATTCTGCCAATCCTTCCATCAGCCATAAAGGTGGAGCTATAAAGGCTTGAGATGAAAACATAGTTTGTAAAGCCTCACGATATAAAATGTCGTAGGAAAAGACATGGGTCAGTTCGTGGGTGATGACGGTTTGTAATCTCTTATAGCTTCCGGTAAACGGTATAACCATTCGATACTTAAAAATCTCGGCAAAACCACCTACACCTCTTTCGATTAACTCAAGGATAATATTTGTTTGTTGAAAATCATAATGGGATTTAAAGATAACAAAAGGGATTAATTTTGAGACATTATATTTTAAATCAGCACTGATTTTTTCATAGGCATCTTCAGCCATTTTAGCCGATATTCTGGCTAAATCTTCTATCTCTGAATTATAATATACCTCAAAATGTTCAGTTTGAAGCACAGACCAGGTAAATCCTTTATATCTAACCTTATTTTTACCAAACTCCTCGGCAAAAGTAAGATTAGTCATCAATATACATAGACTTATAAAAATTATATATCTCTTTAACATAACTTATCCCTCAATGATTTAATAATAACATATCTGCAACAAAATGTCAAAAGAAAAAGTTGGAAGTGTCAGTGTGAGTGTCAGTGTCAGTGAAGAAAGGTTGAATTCCTTAACTGTCACTGACACTCATTTTCAGGAGAAACGGTCATGCCGACAAGTCGGCACATAGGAGGATGAAAATAGTAGAGGGTAGAAAGAGAAAGAAGAGGATTGTCTTTCCTTACTTTCTACTCTCTACTTTCTACTTCCTTATTTTCAGAAAAACCCTTGAGCCTAATTACGGACACGGATACCGGACACGATTCACGAATTTTTCGTGTTTCATCCGTCTCTATCTGTGGCAGAATAATTACGAAATTTGTGAATATAATCTTAACTTGCATGCCAGCTAATTATCTTTACCTGAAATTTCCCACTTTTTTCTTCTCGTTCAACAATGGCTGTTATTTTTTTTGTAAAAGGGCTGTTGGTTAAATGTCCTACGGATTCAATCGTAAACTGGGCAGATTTTACTGTAAGATATTCACGCACCGGGAGATAATCATTAGCCTTTTTAATGGTATTAAACTCCGCTATTCTATCATCTAACTCAAGATATGTTTTAAATGGGGATTTATTGCGGGCACTAATTATCTCATCCGCAAAATGAGTCGAATCAGCCCCTAATGTCCCTAAAAAATAAGCATACAAAACTTCTTTAGAGGCGGTATTAACATTTATCTTCCCAAGCCAGGTAATAAAAGGTTTTATGTTTTCATAATGTTCTTTACCCAGAGCGGTTATAAGTCTTGTCTCGGTATTAGAAATGATATAAGGTAATGCCCCTTCACCTTCTTTTTTCGCCTTTCTAAAATCAATAGCTTTATTTGCCAAATTTTCATATTCTTCGATTTTTTGCTCTAATTTTAGCCTCTCGGTCTGTGTTCCTGTTTGATACATCAAGGTAGCAAGAATTGGGACATCAATAATATTCAGGTTTATTGGTCCAACAACCGTAATGTAATCTTTAATGTCATAAAAAAGATTTTTTTCATCAAACACCATTTCTTTTACCAATTGTAACTCATAGATAGTGTCAAATAATAGATTTTTATTGTCTCTTTCCTCTTGCCTTCCGTCCCATTTTTTAAAATTTGCGTCTTTAAAATCACAGATATTTTCAGTTAATTCATCAGTCTTTGTTGAAACAAATCGTTTAATGAATTCCTGTAAAATGTTTGCGTCTATTTCATTAATATTTATCTTTCTTTGTTCATCAACGATTTTAACGGTAAAACTACCAATTTGTAATTCTTGAGAGATTTCCTTTGCCCAGGAATCTTCAAGAGAATCATAATCTTTAGATTCGTCGGTAAGCAAAGAATTTATCGCCTGAATAACACCTGCTTCGGCTAAAGAATATGCCTGGGCATCTTCCTTAAAATTGATGGCGACATTTGATTCAACTCGCATTAGATTTACTATTTCAAATGCCATAATGGCAAGTATCATCACCAGCCATAAGGTCATTATTAATGCTATACCTTTGTTTGAATTAAAGGAATGATTCATATTTTTAATTATAACACAGGGAATAGCAAAATGCAAGAAAAAAGGAAGAAAACCTTCAATTCAGACATAAAAAAAGAAGATATATAGCAGTTATTAGTCAAAACTTTACTCAGAGTGGATAAGTAAAAAAAATCCCAAATCCCAAGCACCAAATCTCAAATAAACACCAAATTCCACATACCAAAAAGCGAATTAGAGATTAGTG
>JBFLYA010000282.1 GCA_040757115.1 bacterium
AAGTTCAGGTGCGGCGGGGAGGATTACCACAAAAGTTTGATAGCAAGATAAAACTTTGAGAGACCACAAAACTCTGACCACCGCACAGTCCCCCGCCGTCAACTGCAACGCAGGGTTAGACAAAAGCCCTGATTCGCTGTCTTTTCCTTTTCCTCTGCCTCACCGAATTATTCATTCACGGTTGACCCTAAAATATCCTTTTTTCTTAATTCACAATTCAAGATGTGACCCCTGACCCTCTGACCCTGCTCTGCCCCCTGACCCTGCTTCTAAATCATCATGTGAACATTTAGACAATCTTTTTTCTAATCTTTCAATTACTTCTGGCTCTTGTTTTCCAATTATTTGTAATATCGATTCTTGAATCGAAATTGCTACATTTACTTCACCAAGGGCTTTTTGCAATTTTTTTATTCTTTTGTCTCTCCACCAATAAGATGGACCGCCATCGTCATTCATATATTTGCTCTGTAATTCTGAAACACCATATAATCTATTAGGCAAATCGGATACCTTTACTAGTTGAAGTTGGCAAATAGGAATATATGGAAATATTTTTATAGGATTATTACCAAAATTTATTAACTGCAATGGCATATGTCCACGGTATCCAGGATTTATAAAATCGCCAGTTAAGTGTATCATTATTCCAAGTCTTGCAAAACTACTCCGTCCTGAAATTTTGCCAGCACATTCATTTGGAATTGTGAATTCTTCATAAATCCTTCCAAGAAGTAATTTCCCAGGTTTTAATGTTATATGTTCTCCTTTATTAAGAATTACTTTTTTATAATATCTTCTCGGCTCGATTTCCAAAAGTTTAGTTTTACGTAAGTCAATGGTGAATCTTTTGCGTGGAATCCAAAAAATATTGTCAAGTCTTAAATCAACAGAACATGGTTGTATCTGATCATCTGGAACGAAAGGATTTTCGGAATTATTTGCAACAAAATTTATCTCAGGTAATTTTTTATAAATATCTTTATCACAAAGATACATATCATTTTCCTATTTTATAAACCAACTTTTTATATTCTTTAACGCGAATGATCTTTCAGCATTTTTATCTATATCAAATGCATCAAGTAGCCATTGATTTTCTGGATGCCAATCTGTTTTCCCGAACCAAATTTTATTAGGTATAATTTTTCTTATTGCTGTTTCGCCACGGTAATTTGTATAAAGAATACTTACGATTTTTTCGGTATCCATTATCCATTCCTTTTTTAAACGATTGTCTCTATACTTGCTAACGATGAGTTCAGCGGCGGGGAGAATCGCCACCAAACTTTGTAAGCACGATTACCTATTGAGATACTATAAAACTTTCAATCACGGCACAGCCCCCCGCCGTCCGCTGCAACGATTTGTTAGACGCAACGTTCGTTGCTCCATGCCTGTTTCCAAACCTGAAAGTTATAATCAGTATGCATCGAGGTTAAAGCCGCTATCATCCCTTCAATCATGTTTTCCAGACTAGATATGACCTCTCCACCAACCAAGACACTTATAATTGTTCCGCCAGTACCAGCACCATGTGGCTCTAATTCAAGACGATACCATTCCGCAAACTCTTTAGCCTTATTTTCAAAATATTCCCTTGGATCTCTCCCGTTAAAATGTTTAGGTGGATATACCTTGGCTATATCAACAAGTATCTCTATCAATTCTTCAATAACTATACTGTTCCCCTCTTTCATATCTGAAGTTATGCCAGAATCCCATTTAGGCTGAGCCTTTCTATAAGCCGCTTTTCTTCTCTTTGGCAAGGACACAAATAAATCATTAGATATTGTTCCATATTTAATAGAGTTTAAATAATCATTATTGCTTTTATCCACATAACAGCTTATGTCCTCTGGCCCCTCGTTTATATCTCGCCTATTTTTTACTCGACGAATCCAATCGTCCCTATACAATATTACTTGCCTGGGTTCTAACTTTCTATCAAACCCTCCCTTTATTTGCGTATCACGGTGGCAGTCAAAACATAATACAGCTAAATTACTGATATCAGAGTTGCTTGAATTTTCATCGATATGATGAATTTGAACCGGCTTTCCACGTAAACGACATATGCAACACATTCGATCTGATTCGAAAAGAACTTTCGCCGCAACTTCGTCAGGTATCCTTGTTCTATTCTTCATTTTCGCAATTTCCTTTTTGTTGTGAGCGTGCGTCTAACGATTGAGTTCAGCGGCGGCGGGGAGAATTACCCCTAAACTTTGTAAGCAAGATAAAACTTTGATAACCCACAAACTTTTGAAAAGCAGTTAGCCCCCCGCCGTCCGCTGCAACGACTTGTTAGATGGTTTTTTATAAGTGTTGCCTGT
This sequence comes from bacterium, assembly GCA_040757115.1. Classification (NCBI taxonomy): domain Bacteria; species bacterium. The sequence goes on from JBFLYA010000282.1 coordinate 2,337, forward strand.
TTGGAGAATTAGAACTCTACAAACTCTTCTGGATAGTGAGAAAGATCCAGTTTTTCTTCATCGGGAATAGGACGAATTCCCCACTGTTGCATAGCCAAGGCTCCAAAAAGCACCTCAATGGACTTGCCATCTTCATCATCGCCAATCTGGTCAATGACCATCGCGTGAGTGGAGATTAGGTGTCCTTCTACTTCTGCCTGAAGAAGTGCTGTTCTGTTGGTTTCTTTCACTTCTCCACCTAGTGCACTTCGGATCGGGTGAGGCATTTCCGAAGTGGTAAGGACCGATGCAACCGTGGGGATTACATAAGTATTGCGAGCCCCCGTGTCGAACAACGTCCAACACTTCCGTCCGTCAATTTTAATCATCTGCCGTATTCTTCCCACAATGTACCTCCTTTTGTTTCCATTTTGCTATAAAACACTCTGTTAATTTTTACTGCCACCTAACGATAAAGCTCACCTGCTGCGGGGAGGACTACCACTAAAGTTTATAAGCAAAATAAAAGCTTCAGATACCACAAAACTCTAACTACGGTACAGCCCCCCGCAGTCAGGTGCAGCGCCGGGTTAGGCAATATCCCCTAGACTCAAGGTCTCCTCTGCTTGATTAGATTTTGCTCTCCTCTGTAGTTTCTATCTACGGTTGTAGTATGTCTCTCGTCATTCGTTTTGGTTGTGCTTCTCGGTCCCTCAACCACATACCCTGCTTCTCTGTAGATGCTGACCGCTATCTGATTTTCTCTGGTTCGTCTCTGCGGGAATGCTGTGAGAAACCTTCATCCTGTTTGCCGCACCAGTGGTAATTGTATCATAATTTATGCGATGGATTCAAGTGCCTAACGATAAAGTTCAGGTGCGGCGGGGAGAATTACCACAAAAGTTTGATAGCAAGATAAAACTTTGAGAGACCACAAAACTCTGACCACGGCACAGTCCCCCGCCGTCAACTGCAACGCAGGGTTAGACAAAAGCTCTGATTCGCTGTCTTTTCCTTTTCCTCTGCCTCACCGAATTATTGTGCATTCCACATTCACGGTTGACCCTAAAATATCTCCTTTTTATTTTCTCACACAAAGCCACAAAGAACACAAAGGTTTATTGTTTTATTCAATTCCTTTGTGACTTTGTGTCTCTGTGTGATTATTTTTATTAGTCTAACGACCGAGCTCACCTGCCCACCTTAGGCGGATCAGGTGCAGCGATGGGTTAGGCTTTTTTAATTTCCTGTTCAAATTGCTTAAGCTTCTCACGACATTTTTTCAATGATAATCTACGCAGTTTCTTTACCCTTTCCGCTAAGTATTCCAGTTCAGATTTGGTAATCTTGTATGATTTTTTGTATCTTGCATCAACATAGGCTTTTTTAAGGAGTTCAAACAATCTCTTTTCTTCACCTTCTTTTCTTGGAAAGATCTTACAGAAATCCTGGTCAATCTTCTCCATCCTCTTGGTCAGTTTCTCTAAATCATGGGTTCTGGGTTTGTAACCAGTAAGGACAAGGGAAGTGCCCGTGTATAGGGCTTCAGCAGTCTGGTGGAGTTCAAAAGCGGCTTTGTTATAATTTTTATCTCCAATTGCATACCCATAATGCTTAAAAGATACCTTTGCATTCTTAAACCAAGTCTTATAATCCTCCTCTGCCAGCTTCTTCTTCATTCCCGGAGTAAGCTTTCTTGCCCTGGCTAATTGGAACCTCTTTGAGTCATAGAGTAAGATGCCCTCTTTTTTGATGTCAGCATAGAAGTATCTGCCAACCGAGAGTTGTTCATTGACATGCTCAATATCCTCAATGATTAAGCTTACCGGGGTAGGGATTTTACGGCTGATCTGATTCTCTACCTTTCCCCAGATCTTAAAATCCTCAGGCTTTTTCTCATCCTTTACAATCACCATAATGTCAAAGTCAGACTCATAGCTGGTAAAGTGCCCTTCTTCTTTATCATAGCGAAAGTCAGAGTCAACAAAGTCTCCCCTGGCATAGCTACCAAAGAGAATGATCATCTCTACCCTGGTGGCATGAGAGATAAGCTTGGTAATAGTCTCCAATTCCCTCTGTTTCCTGAAAGGAAGATGGTCTATGCTTGTTTTCATATTAGTCCTCACTGATTCAGTTGTCTAACGATGAAGTTCAGGTGCGGCGGGGAGGATTGCCACAAAAGTTTGATAACAAGACAAAACTTTGATAAACCACAAAACTCTGACCACGGCACAGTCCCCCGCTGTCAACTGCAACGCAGGGTTAGACAAAAGCTTTGATTCGCTGTCTTTTCCTTTTTCTCTGCCTCACCGAATTATTGTGCATTCCACATTCACGGTTTGACCCTAAAATATCTCCTAAAATATCTCCT
>JBFLYA010000283.1 GCA_040757115.1 bacterium
AAATAAAAAGGAGATATTTTAGGGTTAACCGTGAATGTGGAATGCACAATAATTCGGTGAGGCAGAGGAAAAGGAAAAGACAGCGAATCAAAGCTTTTGTCTAACCCTGCGTTGCAGTTGACGGCGGAGGACTGTGCCGTGGTCAGAGTTTTGTGGTCTCTTAAAGTTTTATCTTGCTATCAAACTTTTGTAGTAATTCTCCCCGCCGCACCTGAACTTTATTGTTAGACATAAAAAGGAAAATAATCATGAGTGAGATTACCTGGCAGGAAGCCATTGTGAAAGTGCTCATGGAAGCAGGTGGTGCACTTCATTATCAAGACATTACAGAACGTATCCTATCTAAAAAGATTAAAAAATCGGTTGGGGCAACTCCACATTCTACGGTAGCTGCAAAAATTACTTCCTCAATTAAACATGATGGTATTCAATCCCCTTTTGTCAAAGTTGCAAAGGGCACATTCGCATTGCGGGAGCAAATTCAATCAACATCAGAAGAACAAAAAAATGATCAATTTGATGAAGTCCAGTATGAGGTTATCTCTTCTTTTGGAATGTTCTGGCGACGCGATTCGATTGAATGGAACGCGACACCCAAAATACTTGGCTTTCAGCAAATCGAAGCAAAGCCAGTGAACTTCTATGAGCAATTGGGAATTTATCTCCTTTACGATAACAGAGAGGTCATTTATGTAGGTCGTGCAACAGAGCGTCCATTAGGGAAGCGTCTTTATGAACATACAATAGATCGCTTATCGACGCGGTGGGATAGATTTTCATGGTTTGGTTTCCTCCCTGTTTCTGAGGAAGGAGTACTAAAACCTATGGCAGAATCATATCAAGCGATAAAGATAATCCCGGCACTTGAGGCGATTTTAGTTGAAGCACTGGAACCCAGACAAAACAGGAAACGTGGCGATGACCTTTCCGCAGTTGAATATTTCCAGAAGGATGACCCTGAAATACAAAAGAAAAAAATGAAGCAGATGTTAGATAAATTGTGATGCCGAATTAGGAAGTCTATGTAATGGATAAAATTGGTCCTTTGTTTGAAGAAAAGCAAAATTATCTGGAAAAGATTAATAGTTACTTTTGTAACAATAGAATGGGGTATATTAAAGTACCAACCGGCTGGGGAAAAACATTCTTAGCCAAACATCTCATGAAACAATATGTTGAGAACAAAAAAAGGGTCTTGTTTTTGGTATCCAGGAACAACCAACTGTTGACGCAAACATTCTATGGTGATGATGGATATCCCTTATTCCCTGAGAGTGTAGTTCTATCCTCTGAGCACGACAAAGTGGGCATAGACAAATTACAAAACCTAATTAAGAGAGGTGCCGGAGGTATCATTTTTGCTTCTCTTCAGACAATCATTAGCAAAAACAATGGGGAAATAAAAGATATCTTAAGCCAAAACAGTGACTTACTAATTATAGATGAACTGCATAATTTTATAGATAATCGGGGTAATACTTTCATAACCGAGTTCGACAACAGAAATACCAAGATTTTTGGAATGACAGCAACACCTTTTCAAGGGGTTGTTGGCAATGTTAAATTTGTTGAAGATATTTCTATAGATATGCAGGAAATCTTTAGTAAAACCCTGCCCCAGTGTATAATGGAAGGGCAGTTGTGTGAATTAAATTATAGAATTATCCGCAGTGATGAGGATATTCTGAATCTGTTCGATTTTAAAGAAGGACTTTCGACACTGGACAAAGAGGATTTGTTTTTGGATTGTAGCACACTCGATAATATCCAGTTAGTTGCTCAAAGGACATATTTAGCCAAAAGGATATACGACGACAAAATCGAAAACAAACAGAGAAAGACTTTGATATTTTGTGCTCCAGTTCGCAATATCATCCACAGTTTTGGAGAAAATGAAAAGAAAATCAATGCGTTTCACGCTAAGTTGTCTGCGGCTATATTCAATAATGAATTAAAGGAAGGTAAATTTGACCCTACCATTTCTTTTAGTAATTATACAAGCGATGGACAATTTAAGGAAGCGGTATATCTTTCTTCCGACCTACCGAAAAAAGAGCCGGACAAAATCCTCCAGGCATTTAAAATTATTGGTCAACCACCTTTTGTCTTATGCACTGTAGGGATGCTAATTGAAGGCTTTGATTTTCCAGAATTAGAAAACTTAATATTATTGAGACCAACACTGAGTATGAGGTTGTTTGAACAGCAGGTAGGAAGAATAACCAGAAAATCGCCTAACAAAACTCGAGGGAATATCTTTGAAATTGTAGATAACATTGATTCTCTATACGATAAATTTGGAGAAAATGTATTTGAAGAGAAAAAACTGCAACGGCTTCAAATGTTGCAACCAGAATATCGAATTGAGGAATTATTTACTGAAGACTTTACAACCGAAGCTATACACACAGGGAAAATTGATATTTCTGAAATTAGTTTCATCAGAGGGATTGTCAACGAATTCCATGAGAATTCAGTTCAGATTCCTCCCCTTTCCTTAAGGGCAAAATATTTTTGTAAGGGATTAGCAATACTTGAACAAAAAACAGTGGGCTCACGCAAAGGTGAACTCAGGCATCCATATCTGAATCTTATGCGAATGGCTATACAATTTAAGGTTCATAATAATGATGAGGCAAGTGAGATATCAAAACTTATCGAATTGCTTGATAAATTGGAACAAGAATCTCAAGACGACCCTCGACTCAGTAATAACTGCAAGAAAAACAAACCCAAAGTCTTTAATGAAGTTAAATGGTTGTTAAAATTAACAGCCCTGACTTCCCTGAAATATACCAACATAGATTTAGAAGAGAAGAATAATATTCTGAATACGCTTCTCGGTTTTGAGGGAGATTATAACGAAATAGATAATTATAGGGTAGAATGTTTAAAAAATGGCGGTGGCAGAGTAAGTATAAGTCAATTATCAAAAGGACTTAGAAACATGAACGAATTGGTAAGACTTTTCAGGGAAGCAAAGGATTGGTTTAGAATAGATGTTTATTGGGCATCTTGTTTTATTGAGGACGATTCTGAACTTAAGGAATTATTTCAATCTAGAGAATGGAATTATAAGGTAAGGGAATTCATTATTAAGCAAAGATAATCACAGATTTGGGGAATAGGAGCAAACCGTAAAAGTAGAAAGCAGAATTTATTCGACAAAAGAGAAGTAGTATGGTATACTATAAATGTGGAGATTATGTCTAACACAGTGATGCACATGATCCGCTTCCCTTGCAGGTGAATTTATCGTGGGGCAGTGATATGTAGCGTTTGACCCGCCAAGAAAGAATGGAGGTTTATAACTTATGAGTCTCAAAGAAATAGAAATTGCCATTACTCAACTACAAGCCGTAGACTTGATTAAACTAACAGCATGGTTTGAGAATTACCACTCGCAGATGTGGGACAAGCAAATTGAGGAAGACTTAGAAGCAGGACATCTAGACGCACTGATTGCTGAAGTTGACAAAGAATATGAGATAGGATTATGTCAGCCACTATAAAAAAACACATGTCCTTGCCTCGGTTCTGGCGGCATTACCGACAACTACCAGAAGAGGTGCAAGAATTAGCAGATAAGAACTTTGAACTCCTAAAAATCGATCCTCATCATCCATCGTTGCACTTCAAAAAGATCGGTAAGACAAGACATTTATGGTCAGTGCGAGTTGGGGCACATTATCGAGCGCTGGGCAGAGAAAAACCAGAGGGTATTGTATGGTTCTGGATTGGCACGCATGATGAGTATGTTAATCTATTAGGGTAATTAATTAGAGGGGGTTAGGGTCAGACCGTGAATGTGGAATGCACAATAATTCGGTAAGCCAGAAGAAAAGAAAAATACGGCAAAGTGGAACTTTTGCTAACCAGTCGTTGCAGTGGACGGCGGGGGACTGTGTCGTGATTGAAAGTTTTGTAGTATCTCAAGGGGTAATCATGTTTACAAAGTTTAGTGGTAATTCTCCCCGCTGCAGGTGAGCTCAGTCGTTAGCTTTAAAGAAGAAAAAAGGATGAACAGATAACAAGAAAAGAAAAGTTTTATAAAGTTATTGAAAGTAACAGAGAATATTTGAAGGCACCTGGAGTTATATCTATTGGTATTTTTGGGTCTGTTGAGAGAGAGAAAGATTCAGAACTCAGCGATTATGATATTCTGGTAGAGTTTAGAAAGGGAAAAAAATCTTTTAAGACTTTTACATCTCTATGCGATTTTGTCGAAAATTGTTTAGGAGAAAACTATGAACTTATTACGAAGGAAAGTCTAAGTCCTTATATTGGACCCCATATATTAAAGGAAATAGAAAATGTCAAATTTGCCCCTTGAATATTTAAAACATATAGTCGAAGAAACAGAATTTATTATAACTGGAGTTTCGTGAATTTTCTATGATTCTCCTGAAAATAAGGAAGTAGAGAGTAGAAAGTAGAAAGTAAAGAAAACATCACTCCTCACGCCTATCTCCTACCACTATTTTCATCGTCATTTGTGAGTCGCAGACTCATGAGCGTTTCTCCTTTAATCTTTGCGTTCTTTGCGATTAAAAAAGGAGTAACCGTTCAGGCTATATATCAAAAGTGTAAGAAAGGGGATAAGGAGATAAGGGCGATATGGAGATAAGATAATAGAAATAGATTGAAATTTATAGAAATAGGTAGAAATTGATTGTGGGAAACAA
>JBFLYA010000284.1:0-1413 GCA_040757115.1 bacterium
TGTAAGAAAGGGGATAAGGAGATAAGAGTGATATGGAGATAAGATAATAGAAATAGATTGAAATTTATAGAAATAGGTAGAAATTGATTGTGGAAAACAACAAATTTCCATAAATTTCTATTAGTTCTATTAATTTCAATTTTTTTAATAATATCTCCCTATCTCCTTAATCTCCACATCTCCTTTTGTTACACCACTTGAACGCTTACTTATTTTTATCCTACCCGAACCCTTACGATTTTTTTTATTATCCTGATAATCTGTGCAAATCTGCGTCCCATTAACTTGAAAACCAATTCCGTGCTAATCCGTGTTAATCAATGGCTGAATAGTTACAATTTACGAAACTCCTGTTACACAAATGCCAAAAATAAAAATTTTAAATCTATAACAAAATGAATAAATATCGCACAAATAAGTCCTTTTTTAATAATGATATAACCTAAAATTATATTTACTAAGATAGTTGAAATAATACAAGCAATAGCAATAATTGTCCAGTTAAAATTCAATCCGATGAAAAAAAATGATTTAAGTCCAACGATTGCAAAGAAAAACGCAATAATAGCATTACTAAAATGGGTATTTTTTATCAATCGGCAAACAAGGGAAATCATTCCAAATCTAATTGTTTCAATAAAAAAAGCAGAGTTTGCCGGAATAGATAATGCCCAAAAGGGATTTGTCGGATAATAATTCGGGGCAATTGTTTTAAATTGACGGTCAAAAAAAACATAGGAAATTATTCCAATAACTATACTTATGCCCACTAATTTCAACCAAATTCTTTTAATATCTAAAAATGAACCCAATCCATATAACCCATATTTTTGACTCCAGGCAAAACCACATAATCCACACAGGAAAGTCGCAATAAATATATACCACACATCCTGTATCATCAAATAAGGAAGGTGTTTAGGAAGAAAATTCTTTAATATTATCTCCCGCATCCCAATGAAATACATATAATAAAGGTAAGGTAAAGAGGTAATTACGCACACCTCAGATAAAATTAATGATTTACCTGCCCTTTCACGATTAAATAAATTTCTCATTTTTCCAGTCTCTAATTTCTGTTTTTAAAATTCTATTTCCATTATGGCTATTCCCAACCCCCAGCCTATTCCATCAGCGAGTAAGTCCTCATGGTCAAAGACATCATCCATTTCTTCTTTGATGATACCAGCGGCCGCGGTGGCTAAACTCGCATAGCAAAATGAAGAAAACTTACTTAAACCTCGATTTTCGCAACAAAGATAAGTAGCATCATAGATTACAGCACTGACAACGATATGAGCAATCTTATCTTTCTCTAATTTAAATTTCGCCTCTGATACTCTTACGAAATTAGTCATCAAAAACCCTATAAGTAACAAAACAATAGGTATTTTTTTAATTTGACACATTTCC
>JBFLYA010000284.1:1513-4506 GCA_040757115.1 bacterium
TTTCATTACAGAATTTAATATTTGCATTTGAAGAAATTGGTTGAAGTTCCGTATTAAGCCAGGTATGAAGATATACCTTTAGATAAATTCTATATCGATGTCCTGTAGTAAGTATATATCCTGTCTGAAAATCAAATTGCCCGGTCAAATCACCTCCAGAAGGTTTAATCCAGGTCCAATCATTAGCTGGTGGAATTATATAAGAAGGCAGGGTTGCTGAAGTAGTTAAATCAATTGCCTCCAGAGATAGTCTAACCTCACCACCAGCAGGTAAATCTATAAGATACTGTCCATTATAGCTACCTTTTATTCTAATAACAACCGGATAATTTCCGACCATCTCATCGATTAAATTAATCTCAACCCCTAAATTTCCATAGGCATACACATCTCCTACCCCTTCTCCGGGCACCCCAACACCTATAAAAATACATTTATTTTCTTTATCAACTTGCACATATTCATAACTATTAGTTAATTGTCCGCTATGCCATGATTTGAATTCACTATAATTTGGTTGATTCAATTGTTTTGTAGTTCCAGGCTCGTAATTGATATTCACGACAGAAGGTTCCTTAAATTCAGAAGCCGTATTTTTTTCTACAAAAGATAATACTGGTGGAGATGAAGCGGACTTATCTTCAGTTGAACCCAGGGCTATCCATTGAACATCTGAATTTGAAACAGGTTTGTTTTTATGGTCATAAAGAGATATTGTAAATCCTGTTTTACTATTGTTAGTTGCACAGACATTAATTGCTTTGCCATCTTTTTGTCCGGTAGCAAGTATAATTGGAGGATTAGAAAATGGGATGTTAAATTTGATAAATTGATTATTATCATATTTACCTACCTGTCCTTGAATATTACCATTTGAAAGAGGAGCAATCGCAATCCAATGGACAATAGCATCCTTTTCTGGGGCAAAACGATTATAGAGTTTAATATGAAATCCTCTTTTTTCTACTTTCTCAACATAGGTATTGATAGCAAATTGTCCCTTTCGAGCAGAGGCGATAACAATCGGCGGGGTTGAAAAAGATTGTGTAAAATTAATATATTCCCCATTATTATAAATACCAGAGCCTGCTTGAATATCTTTATTATTTCCCAATCCTGCCGCAAGCCATTGAACACAGGCATCTGACACTTTATTACCTTCGTAATCCAGTATAGATAGTTTAAATCTGTTCTTTTTACTTGATATAGAAGCGACTCGTAAAGCAACACCTTTTTTAGAAGCCGAAGTAATAATAACCGGATGTTTAGAAAAGGATTGTTCAAAATTGACATAATCTCCATTACTATACCTTCCTGTTCCTGATTGAATTTCTATACTGACAGATATTCCTCTAAATAAAACTAAAAAGATAAATATCCATCCTGATATTTTTAATCTTTTATTCATAATATTAAATTATATCAGATATATCTCTTTTTTGTCAACAATATATTTAATTGAACCTGTGATTCAGACACTGGACATCAGACATAAGACTATAGACTCTATTTATGCAGGAAATTAGGGTGGTGTCTGAAAATAACGCTAATAGTGAAATCTATACAGATTTGGTGTCCAAAAGGGGATAAGGAGATAAAGGGAGATATGGAGATTATTTATTGTAATTTGCAAAATTTTAGAATGAATTTATCTCCTAATCTCCATAATCCCCATATCTCCTTTTCTTACACTATTTCAACCTTTATGCTAGATTAAGACACCACCGAAAAACGCGAAAAACACGAAAAAAAGATATTTTCCTCTCTGTTTCTCTGCGTCTCTGCGGTTAGAAATTTCTGAAATCCTCTGATTTTTCTTGCATTTTGTTATTTTTTGTGTTATAATTTTTTTCTGAAAGGGTAGGGGATGAACAGGGAAATTTTAGAGGTTAAAGAATTTTTTAATAGATTAGCTTCCTACTATGACTTGATTTATAATGAACAATTTAAGGAAAAAACTAAAGGAGAAATTACCTTTCTCCAAAATTTCCTGCCTAAAAAAGGTAAAATATTAGATATTGCCTGTGGAACTGGAAGACACCTCCTACCACTAAAAATGCTTGGTTATGAGGTAATTGGAATTGACTTATCAAAGAATATGCTTCAAATTCCAAGAAATAAGATTAAAAACTTAAAGTTCAATATTAAACTTATACAAGGAGATATGAGATTTCTTCCTTTACAAAATCAATCCATCGTTGGGGTAATCTGTTTGTTTTCATCTTTTTGTCATTTACTTACTTTAGATAACCAGAAAAAAACGGTCAATGAAATTTATCGAATTTTAAAAAATAATGGGGTAGTGATAATTGATGTGGCGAATTGGTATTGGTTAAAAAAACAATGGCAGAAAAAAGGGGAAAAGATTGGAATAATCCCTGGGACTCAAAAGATTACCGTTCATCTGGAAAATAGATACATTGATAATCCTTTAAGAACAAAATTATGTCATTACACAAAAGAAGATTTAAGAAGATTATTTAGCATTTTCCCCAGGGTAGATTTTTATGGTAGTTTTTCATTAAATGCTAAATTTAACAGTCAAAGTTCCAGAATTATTATGGTGGCTAAGAAAAAGCAATTAGAATACAAGGTATGAAGTTTAGAAGTTATGAAATTTAGAAGTTCAGAATTTACAATTCAGAATAACTTCCGATAATATATCTTATGTAAACTTGCAGGATGGTATCGAAATTTTGCAGGAAAAAATATCCGTAGATTTCGCAGATATGAAATTCTTAAAAAAACCGGTGCGAAATATTCCACAAGAAGTTTAATACAAATATCAAAATGTCAAAATCAAAAGGACACGACCCACTCTGTGGGTGCCCCGAATGCAAAAATACTTGTAAGGCAACAAAAAAGATCAAATATTAAATATTAAAAATCAAAAATAAGAATAAAAGAATTCCTTAATTTTGATATTTGCTCTTTGATTTTTGATATGATATTTGATATGTCATTTTGCATTTTAATATTTAATTTTCTATTAC
>JBFLYA010000285.1 GCA_040757115.1 bacterium
TTACTCATATTGTTTGGAATTTTGAATTTTGGTCATTGGAATTTATTTGTATTTTGGAATTTGTGATTTGGAATTTTGCCACTCACTCCGCTCTCCTGCAATCTCTAATCTCCCGTTTATAGTTTATTCTTGCTTACCTCATCTTGTTACCCAACTTGTGGGTAAGGATTAAATCCCCGCCAGCGGGGGACAACGGCCAATCAATCACTTGAATGGCGACAGAGCACTAGATATTCTTCCCTCACTACTTTCTTAAATTCCCAGGTCTAAATTTTCGACATTTTCTTCATAAGTTTGCGAGATAGATTTGTAATGTTCTGTCCAGACATCCTTATCCCATATCTCCATTTTTTCTATAAGTCCAATAATAATTATTTCTTTGGTTAAATTAGCCAGCTGGCGAAGTTTTGGAGGAATATTAAGCCTTCCTTGCTCATCTATTGAACATTCCATAGCATCTGCACAAAATTTACGAATAAAATTCCGCACCTCTTTCTTGCCCGTAGGTATTTCTTTAATCTTTTCTAATGTCTTAAACCATTCATCCGGAGGATAAGCCGATAAACAATTTCCCACTCCAGAAGTAATAATTATCTTCTTTATTCCCTTTTCCTCCAGGACCCGCCGATATGAAGCCGGCATAATCACCCGACCTTTTTCATCTATGGTATGAGAATATTCCCCGACGAACATTTTCCCATTTTCCTCCACTTTGCTCCAATGTTTTACTATTTTATACCTACGCGTATATTTTTGTCAAGTATTTTTTTAAAATTTTTTTAATTTTTTTTAGCACCATAAAATAATGTGTATCCAAAGTTAATCTCCTACAATATCCAGTGGTTATGTAAAGAGAAAAATGGGGTTTGATGGAAAAGTGTAAATTTTTAATTGACATTTTAGTTATAAATGGGATATAATACAATAGTAACCGTTCAGGTATAGATAAAAATATGTTCCTATAACTCAAATCTCAAAACGCAAAGCTCAAAACTACAATTTAAAACTAAAGACTAAAAACATCTCCATCAGTCACAATAAATCTCAATGAATCTATTAGTTTTAAGGTTTTGAGATGAGGTTTTGAGTTTTGACATTTGAGTTTTGAGTTAATATTGTATAGTCTAATGGACACGGCTGAACGGTTACATACAGTAAAGAATGAACTGTAACCACTTTCACTGACTGAGGATTTATGAGATATTTAGAAATTACACCGACAAATAAATTAAGAGGAACAATTACCGTTGCGGGAGACAAGTCTATTTCCCATCGGGCAGTGATGCTTGGTGCTCTGGCTCAAGGCAAGACTACGGTTGAAGGTTTTTTGTTAGGAGAGGATTGCTTAAATACCATTAAGGCATTTCAATCACTCGGCATAGAGATAGAAAGAGATAATACCTGTTTAACTATTTTTGGTCAGGGACTAAATGGTTTACAAAAACCCGGTGGGTTAATTGATGTTGGTAATTCAGGGACAACAATGAGATTACTCCTGGGGGTATTGGCAGGGCAGAGATTTGATAGTTGTTTGACTGGTGATGAATCGATAAAAAGGCGGCCGATGCGTCGTGTGATTGAGCCACTGTCACAAATGGGAGCAAAAATTGAAGCAAAAGAAGGCAATTTTGCACCACTGACAATTTTTGGGAATCCTGGCCTTAAGCCAATTCGGTATCTTTTACCTGTTGCCTCGGCTCAGGTAAAATCTGCTATTTTGTTAGCCGGGCTTTTTACCGACGGCGTTACGACGGTCATAGAACCAATGTCTTCACGCGACCATACCGAGCGGATGTTAAATTTCTTTGGGGCACAAATTATAAAAGATGATTTCAGTATTTCTATTACAGGTAATGTTCCGTTAAGAGGCGGAAGGCAGATTAAAATACCAGGTGATATTTCCTCAGCGGCATTTTTTATCGTTGCGGCTTGCTTAGTTAAAGATGCAAAGATAAGACTTTTGAATGTTGGCGTTAATCCTACTCGAATAGGGATAATCGATGTCTTGAAAAAAATGGGCGCTAATATCACCATTGAAAATCAACAACTGGTCTGTGGTGAACCTGTAGCAAATATTCTTATTAAATCAAGTCCCTTGAGAGCCACTTCAATTGCCGGAGCAATGATTCCAAAATTAATTGATGAACTCCCTATTCTAAGTGTCGCAAGTTGTTTAGCCACTGGTAGAACTGAAATTCGGGAGGCAAAAGAATTACGAGTCAAAGAAACAGACCGAATAAAATCTATGACCACTGAATTAAATAAAATGGGAGCAAAGGTTATTGAGGTAGAAGATGGACTAATCATTGAGGGTGTCCAGAGACTCACTGGAGCAGAGGTAGAATCTTATGGTGACCATCGCACCGCAATGTCCTTAGCCATCGCCGGCTTAGTTGCTCATGGTAAAACTAAAATCAATAATATAGATTGTATCCAGACATCATTTCCGGAATTTGAGCAGATATTGAACCTGTGGGTTCAGACCTCGAAAGCAGAATTATAAGGGAAAAGGGAAAAAACAGGGAAAAATGGGAAAAGAAAAAATGGAATCACTTTTACCCTTTTCCCCAGTTTTCCATTTTCCCTTTATTACACACTGTTCACTTACAAAATCTTAATTTATGCCGTTGTTGAGTATAGTAGAGAAAAATGGCTGGATTTATATCATTCGATTTAAGGAAGGTAGTATCCCCAGTGTTTATAAGGAATTTCAGAATTTGCTCCAGATTAGTCCGGAAAATAAAAGGTACCTATCAACTATCAACCATCAACCATCAACGATTGTCAGGTAATTCTTCCTGAAAACTAAAAATTTAACTTGACTTATAAAATAGATTATTGTATACTGGGCTTAAAATGTTTCAGATTTGAGAAGGAAGGAAAATGAAAAAGAAACAAATACATATTGGTCTATTAGGATTTGGAACTGTTGGAAGTGGTGTTATTAAAATTCTCCAAGAAAAGGCAGAATTGTTTGAAGAACAATTAGGATTAAAACTAATTTTAAAAAAAATTGTAGATAAGGATATTACCACTAAAAGAGATGTCGAGGTTAATCCCTCTATTTTGAGCACAAATCTTGAGGATATATTAAAAGACCCGGAGATTGATATAGTCATTGAGCTAATTGGTGGCTATGAACCAGCAAGGACTTTTATTTTGACAGCATTACAAGAGGGGAAAAATGTCGTCACGGCTAATAAAGCCCTTTTAGCTAAATATTGGGAGGAGCTATTTTTAGCCTCAAATAAATATAGCGCCAGCATAGGTTTTGAGGCATCTGTGGGAAGTGGCATACCACTTATCTTATCTATTCGGCAGGGATTGATTGCTAATAAAATTACATCAATTTTTGGAATTATCAATGGTACCTGTAATTATATCCTGAACAAAATGGCACAAGAAGATAAGGAATTCAATCAAGCACTAAAAGAGGCAAAAAATGCAGGGTATGCTGAAACAGACCCTACTTTAGATATAGAAGGAAAAGATACATCACATAAATTAGCTATCCTGACTTCACTCGCTTTTGGTCAGTGGATAGGTGATGAAAATATCTACACAGAAGGTATCACCAGAATTACTAAAAAAGATATTCTTTATGCCCGGGAATTAGGCTATGCTATCAAATTGTTAGGCATTGCCAAGATAGTCCAGGATAAAATAGAGGTGCGAACACATCCCACGATGATTCCTGAAAAACATTTATTATCTGATGTAAATGGGGTATATAACGCCATTTATATTGAAGGAGATTTGACCGGTCCCCTTATCTTTTATGGTCAAGGAGCTGGTAAGTTGCCAACCTCATCTGCAATCATAAGTGACCTCATAAATATAATTCGCGGCTCAAATAATAAAGGGGATATTTACTCAATTCCAAACCATAAATTGGAAATAAAGGCTATGGAGGAGGTGAAATCAAAATATTATATAAGATTTTCCGCACTTGATAGACCAGGGGTATTAGCGGCTATATCAGGCATTTTGGGCGAGTATCGAATTAGCATTGCCTCTGTCATTCAAAAAGAACGAGGCGATGTTGTTTCAATTATTATGCTTACACATGAGGCAAAAGAAGGGGATATGAAAAACGCCATTAAAAGGATTGATAAACTAAATACAATTAAAGGGAAAAGTTTGATTATTCGAGTTGAGGAAATGGAGTAAGGAGTTTTGGATTTTTTCCAATCCGCAATCCAAAATCGTAACCGTTCAGGTGGTAATTTACCGCAGAGACGCAAGAGTTCGCAGAGACATAGAAATAAATTGTACCTGTTTAGCGTGGTCAGAGAGCACAAATGAATGGTAGTGACTTAGTGCGAAACCACTTCAAACACAACAAGTTGTGTAATACAAAATCAAAAATTAAATATTAAAATGCAAAATGACATATCAAATATCATATCAAAAATCAAAGAGCAAATATCAAAATTAAG
>JBFLYA010000286.1 GCA_040757115.1 bacterium
TATAAAAACATCAAGAAACACTAAGGGAATAACTATAGAAATACAATATAAAAAATTAATTTTATCCTGTTCATCTGCGAAAATCTGCGTCCTAATTTACATTTTCAGGAGAAAGGGTCATGAGTCTGCGGCTCACAAAGGGGGATGAAAATAATGGAAGAACAACCCCCTAACCCCCTTTATTAAGGGGGAATATCTCTTCTACACCAGAGGATACGAGTCTGTGGATACTATACTAATTCGCTAATCTCTAATTCACTAATTCGCTATTTTCAGGGGAAAATAGTAGGTAGGAGATAGAAGGTGGGAGGTAAGGAGATAGGCGTAAGGAGTGATGTTTTCTTTACTTTCTACTCTCTACTCTCTACTCTCTACTCTCTACTTCCTACTTTCAGGTGAAAGTGTTTAAGTCCATCTTAAATAAAAATAAATACATAGATAGCTGGTTCTGGGATAGATACACTATTAATTCATATAATGGTTGTCAGTTTGGCTGTGTTTATTGTGATGCCAGAAGTGAAAAATATCATCTGCCAACAGATTTTGAGAATGATATTGTTGTCAAAAAAGATGCCGCTCTAATGCTTGATAAAAGGTTGACTAATGCAAGAACCTTATTGCCTGATGTGGTCGCACTATCAGGCACAAGCGACCCCTATCAACCAATAGAGGCAAAATTCAAGAATACAAGGCAATGTTTAGAGGTTTTAAAGAAACATAAGTATCCTGTTCATATCATCACGAAATCAAGATTAGTTTTGCGAGATTTAGATTTGTTAGAGGAAATTGGCAAACAGACCACCTGGTGCACTATCTCTATCACGATTACCACAACAAATTCTGAGATAGCAAGATTTCTTGAAAAAAGAGCCCCTCTGCCTCAAATAAGATTTGCCATGATAAAAACAATAAAAGAAAAAACAGAAAATATCCAGGCTGGCGTTTTATTTATTCCTGTGGTTCCCTATCTTTGCGATTCGGATGAAATTTTAGAGGAAATGGTAAAAAAGAGTAAAGAGGTGGGGGCAGATTATATCCTTATTGCTGGTGGAATGACTATGCGTGATTTGCAAGCAAAATGGTTTTTGAAACACCTCAAAGAGCGATACCCCGAACTTATTGAAAGATACGAAGAACTCTACAATTTTAAATACAACCCAGATTTTTATGATGGTGACTATGAACCAACAAAAGACTATATTATAAACCTTCATAAAAAGATATTTGCCTTATGCGAGAAATACAAAATAGCTTATAGAATAAAGCGGTTTATCCCACAGGATTTCAGGAAGAAAAGCTATCTGGTCGCAGAAAATCTTTTAAATGATGCTTATCATCGGCAGGTATGTGGTTGTAATTACAATCTTTTTTGAATGGGTAGGTATGAGTAATAATTCTTTTAGCCAGGAAAATGGATTAAAGTTGCTTTTTCGAGCATTTCGTTATAGAAATTACAGTCTTTTTTTCGCCGGTCAAAGTATCTCCCTGATTGGCATCTGGATGCAGGGAATAGCGATGAGTTGGTTGGTCTATCGCCTAACTAATTCAGCCTTGTTATTGGGATTAGTGGGTTTTGCCGGTCAAATTCCTACCTTGCTTTTTGGTTTTATCGCTGGGGTATTGGTTGACAGATATAGCCGCCATCACATCTTGATAGTAACTCAAATCCTGTCTATGATTCAGGCTTTAATGCTGGCGTTTCTTGTTCTAACAGGAAATATCCAGATTTGGCAGATAATAGGCTTATGTATATTTATTGGTTTGGTCAATGCCTTTGATATGCCCGCCCGACAGGCGTTTACAGTTGAATTAGTTGAAAAAAAAGAGGATTTAGGGAATGCCATTGCCTTAAATTCTTCAATGTTTAATCTCGCCCGATTGGTAGGACCATCTATAGCTGGTGTGCTCATTGTTTATAGTGGTGAAGGGATATGCTTTTTTATTAACGCTATAACTTATCTCGGGGTAATTGCTTCACTCTTCATGTTAAAGATTAAACCCAAAGAGACGAAAATAGAAACCTCACATATTGGACAAGAAATGAAAGAAGGGTTTAATTATGTCTTTGGATTTGCACCTATCAAGTGCATTATTTTACTCCTTGGATTAATGAGTTTAATTGGGATGTCTTATGTAGTGCTGATGCCTATTTTTGCCAAAGATATTCTTCAAGGAGGACCTCAAACACTGGGTTTTCTGATGGCGGCTTCAGGGATAGGTGCTTTGTTAGGTGGTATTTATCTTGCCTCTCGAAAAAGTGTTCTTGGGCTAAAGAAGATTATTCCCCTATCAACTACCATCTTTGGTCTTGGAATTATTGCCTTTTCACAATCCAAAGTTCTATGGTTATCGCTGATATTAATGTTAGTATCTGGTTTTGGAATGATGTTGCAAATGGCATCGGCTAACACCATTATTCAGACTATTGTTGATGATGATAAGCGGGGACGCGTTATGGCTGTTTATACCATAGCCTTTATGGGGATGTTACCTTTTGGCAGTTTATTAGCCGGTGGATTAGGCAGTAAAATAGGTGCTTCCAATACACTATTGATAAGTGGAGTCTCTTGTATTTTAGGAGCATTCTTCTTTGCCAGAAAACTTCCTCTGATGAAGGAAATGGTTCAACCAATATATGTTCGAATGGGTATTATCCCAGAGTATACCCAAATAAATTGAGTTTGCAAATATTTTGCTCTAAAAAGGGAGCAAGGATTCGAGGAGTCAAGGATTCAAGGGAGGTAAAAAATAAGGTGTTCACTCGACCCCCTGGATTCCTTGCCCCCTTGAATCCTTTCAAGAAAGTTTTTGCAAACCTGTTTTCTTTGAGTATAGCATCAGGAATACAAATATCTACAGAATTAACTGTTCCACCGGAGGATTAGGGATTGGAGATTAGAGATTGGTAAAGACCCCTTTTGGTCTGTGCTCAGGTAATCGTTCACCAGAGAGATTTTTTTATCACACAAGCACGGAAGTTTGGGAACACGGAATTTTTTATATCTTTTTCGTGTTTTGGTCATTGGAATTTATTTGTAATTTGGAATTTGTGATTTGGAATTTTGCAATGGACTCCGCTCTCCAGTATGACCATATTTGTCCAGTAAAACTTGTGGAACAGGTTAAAAAATTAAAGAGATGGAATGAATTTGTCGATATTAATGGTAGCAATACTATTATGATTCCTATAACTATTTCACCAATGAAAGAAGAAGACATCAATCAAGTGTTAGAGATAGAAAATCTATCATTCCTTAACCCCTGGAGCCAAAGATTGTATCTGTCGGAAGTCAGGGAAAGAGATGACTCTTACTTTATAGTGGCTAAACTTGACCAGAGAATAATTGGCTATGGCGGATTCTGGCTGGTAGTAGATGAGGCGCATCTGGTGAATATAGCCATCCATCCTGATTTCCGAAGGCAGGGTATCGGAACACAAATAATGAAATATCTGCTTAATTTAGCTCGACAATTAGGGGCTAAAAGAGCAACATTAGAAGTCCGAGCATCTAACACAGCGGCTCTTGAATTTTATGCTAAATTTGGATTCATTGCCGTTGCTTTACGCAAAGAGTATTATGCAGATACCAAAGAAGATGCTGTGATTATGTGGCAAAATGAATTATGGAGTTTGGAATTAAACGCCTGAAACTGGCTACACTGACCATTTTACTGCTTGATAATTACCTGATTTTATCGCATTAATCAATTCCTCTTCACTTTTAATATTAGCCTCAAACATCGTTGCATATTTTCCCACCTGAGTTAAGGTATGGGCGTCACTTCCACCTACACTGGCGAGTCCTAATTTAATACTGGCTAACCAGGCAATTATGTTCATCTCTTGTGTACAATTACCATTTAATATTTCTATAGCATCAAAACCTGAAATCTCATATATCTTATTAGCCAGGCAGGGTACCCCTCTTCTAAAAGGATGTACCGGGATGACGACACCCCCTTTTTCGTGCACCATAGAAATTAAATCGACTACATAAATATCTCTCTTTATTTCATCTATGTTTTTGGAAAAGACGAGAACATGCCCTTCTTTTGTCGAAACCTCTATGCCCCCAAAAACCTTAATTCCTTGTTCCTCTCCTATTTTTTTGGATTGCCATATTCCATCAATACTATCATGGTCGGTGATGCAGATACCATCTAATTTTATCCTTTTAGCGTAATTAATAAGTTCATTAATATCAATCACACTGCAATGCGAACCAATCAAGGTATGTATATGCAAATCAATAATCATTTTTGTAACTATTCTCCAATCCTCACAAGAGATTCTGGGTGGTGTCTGAAAATAACTCTAATAGTGAAATCTATGCAGATTTGGTGTCCAAAAGGGATTTCCTCCAAAGAGCAAAATGCAAAAAGCAAATATAAAAATTACATATCAAAATGTAAAATTA
>JBFLYA010000287.1 GCA_040757115.1 bacterium
GAAAACAACAAATTTCCATAAATTTCTATTAGTTTCTATTAATTTCAATTTTTTTAATAATATCTCCCTATCTCCTTAATCTCCACATCTCCTTTTGTTACACCACCTGAACGCTTACGAAAAGGAGGTTTTACAATGAGAATTTATAAGAAGAGTCTCCTCGGGTTCATATTATTATTTCTGGCTGGAACAGCGTCAGCCACTATTCCCAAAAATGTCCAGATAACTAATGTTACGGATAACCAATTTATTATCTCATGGATTACTGATGTCAATGAAATTGGATATATTATGTGG
This sequence comes from bacterium, assembly GCA_040757115.1. NCBI lineage: Bacteria > bacterium. Next base: position 298 of record JBFLYA010000287.1, read on the forward strand.
GGGACAAATACTGGTTCATTAAGTGAAAGGGCATTGGATATTCGAGATACGGAAACTCCAACAATCCAGGATGATACCCATTATGTAAAAGTGATGAGCAATTCAACAATAACTATTGGAGCGACAACTACTTATTACTACCAAATTATCTCAGGCACACAAACCTCTGGTGTGGGTTCTGTTACCACAGGTGTTGAGAAGACATCTGGAACAAAGCCTGGGGTATATGGCTATGTCTATAAATGGGGACCTAATCCAGCCACGGGGACTATTGTTTATCTTATGATTCAAGATGCTGATGGAACTCTTACTTTGGGCACTTCTGCCCTTTACTCAGAATTAATCCTTTCACCAGACGGTGGATGGGCTGCCTTGCCGGCTAATTTTAGAATCCCTGACTTAAGTGACTTTTTCAATTACTCGGATAATGATAACCTCTGGATATACGCTGAAGGGGCAAATGATGGCACAGCAACTCTGACCTTAAAGATAGGGAACTCAAGTCCAACTCCGGATATTATCATCCCTCCTGATACCACACCACCAGGCACGCCAACAGTAACAGACGATGGTATTTATTCTACCCGACTTTATGCTACCTGGCAAGCACAAGACCTACAATCAGGAATTATCGAATATATGGTTGCTATTGGCACAACTCAAGGAGGAACAGATACACTTGATTGGAAATCGGTTGGAACTGAAACTGAATTTATAGGAATCGGCACACAAGGTCTCACTTATTATTTTAGGGTGAAGGCAAAAGATAGAGTTGGATTGTGGAGTCCTATTGGTTATAGTAATGGGGTAACAATTGTGGGACCATCTCTTCATCTTCCTGCTAAAATCCCTGTTTATCCTAATCCATTTATACCCAGTAAGCATAATTCCATTACCTTTGGTGGAATAAATGAAGGTAGATTGACAAAAGAGGTTACCATTAAAATATTTACGATTGCCGGGGAATTGGTTGATAAGATTGAACGCACTGACTGTAATGGCCAGATTCAGTGGACACCTTCGCATAATTTAGCCTCTGGAATTTATATCTATTTAATCACCAACCCCCAAGGAGAACAAGCAAAAGGTAAATTAGGAATAATCAGATAAAATTTCAAGGAGGTTAAAATGAAGTTTTTTAAAATTATTGTTTTAGTCAGTATAATTTCTATAATGCCGTATGGAGTAATTGCTGAAGAAAAGGATGATGCCCTGGTTATTCTTTCCAGCGAAAATATTATGGCAATGGAAGAGGCAGTAAGTTTTATAGAGGGAAAAGGTGGCAGGATAGTTCATATCTTCCCAACTCATATCCTGATTGGAGATATCCCGAAAGAAATTATGCCAGATTTAGTAAGTCAGAAAGGAATTTTATCTATTCACTATGACCTTGTAGACACAGCATTAGTAGAAAAATATGGTAAGATGGCTGTGTATGCAGTAGAGGGATGGAATAGAAATTATGTCTTACCTCCCGCACCAAAAGTAAAAGAAGTTAAAGAATTTGCTCCACTTATAAATGATGTTCTGATTCCTCCTATTTCTGCACAAAAAGTTCCTCCTTCAATTAGACTGCCATTAAGAGAACGTCCTTATGGAGCCCAGTGGCAAGATACATCAGAATATATGATTGGAAGAATTATGGTGATTATAATTCTTCCTGAAAGTAATGGTACCATAGGTACAGAGACAGAAAATTGGACACCTGATGAGGAAAGTAATGTTATTGGTGAAATACAAAATGGTATGAATTGGTGGGCAAACAGAGAAACAAAAGCAGGCTTACAATTTGCTTATAAAACTTTTTTACCATCTGTAAATCCCACCATAGTTTCTACAGGTTATGAACCTATTACCAAACCAGGAGGAAATCCTGGACAGGGCGGAGAAGAGGGAGATTGGATTCTTGAGATTATGAATAATATTGGAGTAGATGGAATTACCTATTTTGATAAGGTAAGAGAACATAATGATAAAATTCGAGCTGAATTTAAAGCTGATTGGTGCTTTACCATCTTTGTAGTAGATTCAAGTGTTGATGATGATGGTGAATTTAGTAATGGATATTTTGCTTATGCCTATCTTGGTGGTCCATTTATGGTTATGACTTATAAGAATAGTAATTATGGAATTGGTAATATGGATGCTGTTTGTGCCCATGAGACAGGACATATATTTTATGCCTTAGATGAATATCCTGGGGCAAGTTCTCCAGATGAGTATACAGGATACCTATGGGTCAAAAATGAAAATCATATGGACGGTGGAAGTACCAACGAACCTTGCATTATGCGTGGTCAGGTTACCCCTTTTACAAATGGAAATGTATGCCACTGCACACGAGGACAAATAGGAATTTGGGATAATAATAGTAATGGTATTTTGGACATCCTCGATACAGGAGAACTTATTTTAAGTGATCCTATAGGAACTACTACTTTAAATTATAAAGGGACAATAACTGTTCTTCCTCCTCTTATAAATAATAATCCATACATCAATACACCACATCATACACCTCCAGGAAATAATATAACTGTCTCTGCAATAGCCAATATTCAATATAAAGTAGACCAGGGTAATTGGATAGATATAGAAAACATTCAAGTTTTAGAAAATCATGCTCATAATGGCACACTAACCGCACGATTTGAATTTACTACCCCACGTCTTGTGGGGAATTATCATTCTATATTAGTTCGAGCGATAAATTCAATTGGGTATCCAAATCAAGCGTATTATGCAATTGATATTATTGATAATCTTACCCAAATAGTTGTTTATCCCAATCCATTCTATTCAAAAGATAAACAAATTACTTTTGTTCATTTACCAGATAACTCAATTGTCAAAATCTTTACCATTGCAGGAGAACTGGTTACTACAATTACTGGTGATAATGTTACTGGCGAGGCAACATGGCAACCTACTGGTATTGCCAGCGGTATCTATCTTTATGTGGTAGAAAGTGAAGGAGTGGTAGTATGGAAGGGTAAATTAGGCATCTTGCGATAGGCTTAGGAGATAGAATGTGGATATTAAAAGAATAAGGGAAAAAGTTCGATTAGGTCTTTATGAAGTATCTAAACATGCTGAAGTTGAAAGACGAAAAGATGGATTAGAGATTAAAAATATAAAAACCTCTATATTTAATGGGAAAATAATTGAAACTTATCCTGATGACCCAAGAAATCCAGGTTGTTTAATCTTTGGAGTTGATGAAAGTAACCGTTCAGGTGGTAATTTACCGCAGAGACGCAGAGGAACAGAGAAGATATGGAAATAAATCAGATAACAGAAAAGATTATTGGTGTAGCCATTGAAATACATAGGACCTGCTTGCCGAATGTTCAGCCGGCAAGCCAGATTTGTTAATCCATCCCTGATTTTCATCAGGGCAAGTTTAATGTTGTTGGACTCAAGAGCTTGCACTGATGAAAATCAGGGATGTTAAGCCTATCGTCCATAAATTTTAATTTTCTTCTCTGCGTCTCTGTGTCTCTGCGGTGAACGGTTACTGATGAAAATGGAATCCCTATTCACTCGTTATGTGCTTTCTTAAAGAGTGGAAAGATTCGGATATGCACTGTTTATATCCCTGATGAGGATAAATGGATAAATTATCAAATAAGAAAAAGGTGATAAAACATGGTAAAAGAATATGATAATTGCTCATTTTGTGGAGGAAAGGTAATTCCTCAAAAAGTAAAAGTTGATTATTGGTGGAAAGGAGAGTTGACAATCATTGAGAATGTTCCGGCGGGAGTTTGTCAACAGTGCGGTGAAGAATATTATGAGGGTAAAATAGTGGAGGATATGGAACGATTAGTTGAATCCAAAAAGATTATAAAAACTATTCCTGTCAAAGTAAAAGATTATAGAGAGGCTATTGTAGTATAATACTGAATGCTTCCGAAAAAAGGGTGGTGTCTTAATCTAGTGTCGTGTTGAACAAATAACGCACGGAATTTGATTCTGGTAACTGGTGATTGGTAACTGGTGATTGGTAACTGGTAATTAAATACCGTTCGGCTAGCTGGGAGGCAATTAGAGGCATCCCACTCATAATAAAAGATGAGCGACTTTATTTAAACTTTCTCTTAGAAGTTTCATGGGA
>JBFLYA010000288.1 GCA_040757115.1 bacterium
AATTCTTTTATTCTTATTTTTGATTTTTAATATTTAATATTTGATTTTTTTTATTGCCTTACAAGTATTTTTGCATTTTGCTTTGTCCTTTTGATTTGGACATTTTGATATTTGCATTAAACTCCTTGTGGAATATTTCGCACCGGTATCCTATTGTTTAACAAAGAGTTACGCCTCAAATCTCTTTAATGTATAAAAAACCTCAGATTTTCAGCCTGTAAAATTATCTAATTGCACTTAACATCTTAAGTGCATAGGTATTGTTTGGGTCAAAGGTTAAGACCTCTTTAAATTCCTTTTGAGCATTTATCTTTTTGCCTAATTTATAATAGATAGAGCCTAAATTACGATGTGCATCAATATTTATAGGAGATAAGTCAATAATAGCTTGGTAGTGAGAAATTGCCTTTTTAAAATCCCCTTGATTGTAATAAATCCATGCCAGTCGATTATGTGTATCTATAAGTTTATCTCCTTGAGGAGCCAATTTAATTATCCTCTTTAATATCTTTTTACACTCTTCAATGTTTTTCATTTCTAAACAGACCGTAACAAGATTATCCAAAAAGATTGTAGATGTTGGATTAAATTTAGCTGCAAGTTCAAATTCTTTCTTAGCCTGATTAAGTTCTTTTGATTTGGCATACAAAATTCCTAAGTTATTATGTACATCCGCCCAGCATGGACTTAATTCTCGGGCTTTTTGGTAAGCATTAATTATCTCTGGTATATCCTTTTCATTGTGTTCAAGAGTCCTTGCCAACAAATACCATGAATTACTATCTTCTGGTGCTAAAGATGAAGTCTCTTTTGCAAGGATTAGTGCCTTTTTTGCATAGGATTTATCCAAATCCAGATAGGTTAGTATGAGTTCAAAGCGATACTCTTTTTCAATAGGATTAAGTTTAATAGCCTGCTCATATTTAGGAATACTCTCTTTACTAAATCCACCTCTTTTTAACCCAATTGCCTGTTGAAAATTAACATCCGCTAAATAAGCTCTAATAATAAAAGTTAGTAAAAATAACACTAAGATTGTACTAAATCCAATAATAATTTTGTTTAATTTATTAATTTTGCATTTTACATTTTGCATTTTACATTTATATAAGACCACCATCATCCCCATTAATATAAAGAAAAGGTGTGTGATAGAAATCATACTAAGATTAAATAGAGCTTGAGTAAGATACCCTGTCCAGGCAGATAAAATACCTATTGCGATAGATTTTGACTGTTTATCTTTAATAATCTTACATGCCATTATTATAAAAGTGATTAATAGCCATAAATATATCACTAATCCAATTATTCCTTTTTCTACTACTACATCTAAAAACTCATTATGGGATTTATCAGCGGTTATTCGTGCTCCTTTATAAGCAACTACTAATCTTATCGGGGCATATTGTTGGAAGACTAAACTCATTGACTCCTGTCCTACTCCAATTAATGGATGCTTTCTTATAATTCCCATTGCCCCTTCCCATAGTTTAAATCGTTCTTCTTTTACACCTAAAGATGGCATTTTTGTGGTTGCAATGACCCTTTCAATCATTGACCCTTTGCCAATGCCAAAGATAAGTGTAATACCTATTAATATTATTCCTAATATAATCACTTTCACTTTATTTTGCAATATCCTTTTAACGTCAAGGACTCCAAATAAAAATAGTGCTACAAATAGTCCTAAAAATGAAGCCCTTGTTTTTGCCATTAATAAACAGGTATAGAGCAAGCATAGGCTTATAGTGGTCAGCCACTTATCTTTCCTGTCTAAATATAGACTTAATGCTAAGGGAAATACCATAATTAGATAAGCAGATAAAAATACTGGATTGCCAAAACTTGAGGTAACTCGTCCCTTTCCAAAACCTAACGAGACAAAAAGTGGGTCTATGCCAAAATGTTGAAAAATACCATAAATAGCAGCAACTGTTCCGGCAAAGATAATTGTTTTAACTAATCTATCAACCTGTGATATGAAATTGACAACTAAGAAAAATAGCACAACATAATTAATAGTGGTAATTAATCCATTATATCTACGATAGATACCAATTAGGCTTAACAGTGGTGAGTATGAGAATAATGTAGAAATGATGCTAATGAGGAGAAAGGCAATTATGGGTGAAAACAATGGGTTGTACGAAAACTCAATTTGTCTTTGGAGAGCTATCCTGAGCAGACAGATATAAAACATAACTAAAGACAAAAAACTCAAGATAACTACTTTGCTTAAGTCATATACAGAATGAAGATGTGTATCAAAATATAGAGGAACTGCTAATACTAAAACTATTAGTCCTATTTCAATTATTTTGTTAGAATGTTTGATTAACTTCATCTTATGCTAAAACTACTTTCCACAGCGATTTTGAACCAGCAATTAATTCTGTTATTTCTCAGCAGGATTTAACAGATATAAAATCTGTTAAATCAATTTAACGACCTGTGCGGTTAGGTTAAGACTGCCAATTTGAGTTCCCCCCGCTGGCGGGGGATTAAGGGGGTGGAAATCTCTTCAATCACCATTTCAATATTCCTTGTCACATCTTCTATGTGATTTATAGCACTTATTAATCGAAATTTGACATAGATATGGCTATCAAATTCCAAATCACAAATTCCAAATAAATTCAAATAACCAAAATTCAAAACATTACCCCCATAGTTTGTATTTAGGACTTGAAATTTGGTGTTTATTTGAGATTTGGTGCTTGGGATTTGGGATTTTTTTACTTATCACTCTGAGTAAAGTTTTGACTAATGGGAAACTATTGGGGTCAGACCGTGAATGTTGAATGTAAAAGGAACTGCTTTCTACATTCAAGGTCTGACCCTAATCCCCTCCAGTTACCCCCGCCGTCCGCTGCAACGACTGGTTAGGCAAAAGTTCCACTTCGCCATCTTTTTCCTTTTCTTCTTATTGCTGTATCCCATAATCAACGTCTGCTTCCCCAACTCACACTCATGTTGACTCTATTCATAATGATACCTACATGAAATAATCACAAGAGTATCGTGTTCAACCTTGTACACCAATCGGTGTTCGTCCGTGATTCTTCGCGACTAACATCCTCGCAAATCCCGTTTTAATGGTTCGGGTTTCCCAATTCCTTTAAACGGGGTGCGGTTGGCATCTTTAATCAAATCATTCACGCGTTTCAATAATTGGGGTTGATACTGTTGAAGCCAGAGATAATCTTCCCATCCAGCATCAGTAAATGTCAGTCTCATACATTCACTAACTCCCGTTCTGTCACATGTCCAATACGTGCTTGTTCCAAGGATTTTCGTAAGTGAGCAGCATTCGCGGGATTCGATAAGAGATATTCTGTTTCTTGCCATGCGGTAAATTCCCGTTCTGATAATAAAATCGCTTTATGCGTGTCATCAAGAAAAATCATAATAGGCTCAGCATCAGTATCCGCTTGATAGACTAACTGCTCTAAATTCTTTTTTGCCTCTTGAATTGTAGTGACTTGCATATATTTCCTCTCAAAGATAAAATAACCACACATTAACGTATGATAACATCTTATCATCATCTCATTATCTTGTTTCCCAATTATAGCACAATAATCAATTATATGCAACTATTTTTTGTCTCAGATTAGATGTTCTTAGCAGGATTTTTATTAATATTAATAGCTCTCGTAGGTATGCCCGTTGTATTTTCTGGGAATCAATTCGGCTGAGTAAGTAAGTAGGGTCACAAACCGGAAAGCAAATTTTCCCCCAAACTCTCTTGAGTACATTCTACATTCACGACCTGACCCTCTATTTCTCCCACATTACCCACACATTTCCTGGGTACAGGTCTGTCAGGATGAAATCCCTGTTCATCATACAATGTGCAGGTGGCTTTTTTATGGTCCACAGACCAAATCTTACAATGTTTACAATCAGCACATCTATCCCCTGATTTTATTGAAGACATAACTTTTTACCTTCTTATCTTTTATTTTTGCCCTGGTTATTTCTCTTGCCTTTCTTTTTCCATTTCTTCCTTAAAGACTTTCCACATTTCTATACTTTCCTTTTTTACCTTTTCTAAGAAAGGTTTTATCTCTTTCTCACTCCTTACTGTTGCACGAGCCAGCCATCTGACTAATTCTTCTAATCTACTTGACTGGTCTTTTAGTTGGCTCTTCTCTTTTTCTAATTTTGCCACCTTCTCTTCTAATTTCGCTACTCGTTCCTTTAAAATACTCACTTCTTTTTCAAGTTGGGAAGAGGACTGGGAAGAAGGGTATGCCGTTATAGATAAAAAGCAAATCAACCCCAAGACCAATCCCGCAATTCCTATTTTCTTAACTTTTCTCATTTTCATTCACCTCGTATGCAATGAACGCATTGTCTTTTCCAGGGAATCCTTATGACAAGGAACTACTACTAAATGGATAT